>CAZPQC010000023.1:0-35034 GCA_964588525.1 uncultured Spirochaetaceae bacterium | reverse complement strand
CCAGGTTTGCCTGGGCCTGCTTTCCCAATTCGAAGAGCTTCAATCCCAGCGAATATCTGTTTCGGTCCGTGTCTTTTTCTAAAATACCCGCTTCCAGGAGGGTGGAGATGATCTCATGAACGCTGCTTTTAGGAAATTTCAAGCTCTTGCTGATTTCCGTGACGCTTTTCTCGCCTTCGCTACTGAGAACATCGAGAATCTGAACCGCGCGAAACACAGATTTGACCATTGTTGTTCAGAATGGCGAACAAGGTTCGCCATTCTGTTTTATTTTATCAGACCCTTGCGCAGTTGTCAACAGCTGATTACAGGATGATTACAAGATTACCCTCCCAAACCCATTTGCTGTTTCACTTTCGACGCCATCCCCTCCTCCGCTGTGGTCAGGGGCAGGAGGGGGGGCCTTTCAAAACCGCCGGGCAACCCTAGATCCCGCATAATCTTTTTTGTAAGCTGGATGGATTTCCTTGCCTCCCGCATGAAACGAATAAACAGGTTAAATCGTTGGCTCAGCTCTTCGGCCTTCCTATACTCGCCCTGATCACACGCCTGCCACAATTGTAAGGCCAACTCGGGTGCGAAATTCCCGGCCAGAGTATAGAATCCTTTGGATCCAGCCAGAGTCGCCTGCGGCTCCCAGAGCGGTCCCCCGCCGTTCAGTATCGTCAACCGATCGGCGAGCACCGCGGCACTTATCTTAAACTTCGTGAAATCCGCCGTACAATCCTTGAGCGCTACGATTTTATCCATCACCGCCAGTTCCTTCAGGACCGCCAATTCGATGTCGACACAGACCTGTACGTTGTTGTAAAGCACCACGCCGACATCGATGCTCTCCGTGAGGCTCCTGTAGAATTGAAGGATTTCTTCGTTGCTCGGCGCGAAATAGTAGGGCGGCATGACCAGCACTCCATCCGCATCGGCTTTCTGCGCGCTCTCGCAGAGACGAATCACGGTTCTGGTATCGGTGGCATTGCAGCCAACCACAACGGGCACCTGTCCGCCCGCCTCCTCTACGACCGCCCGAACGATCTCCTTACGTTCTTCTAGATCGACGGAAAAGCACTCGCTCATGCTGCCCTGGGTAACCAGGACCCCGGTTCCCTCCCGAATGCCCCGGTCAACCAAATATCGGGTAAGCTGCCCGATCCTATCGATACAAACGTTTCCCTCCTCATCGAAAGGCGTTACCATGATGATCTGCACGCCCCTCAGTCGCTTCTGCAGCTCCCCAGGTGCCGTTAGTGCCATATTCCTTCTCCCTTTAGATGACCTCCAGGCGGACGAGATGTTCCCGTATTTGCACTCGCTCCTGCTCAGTAGCGGTATCGAGAGGAAGCCTGGGTGGGCCGACCGGATGCCCGGCGATCTCCAGGGCTGCTTTCAAAACCGGAATCGGATTCACCCGCCGGTTCGGGCACAATGCCTTGAAGAATGGATCCAGGGCCTTGTGGATTTTGAGGGCTTCCCCGTTATTCCCGGACAGGAACAGCTCCATCATGTTGCGTATCTTTTCCCCGAACAAATGAGAACCTCCGCTGATCGTACCCGTCGCTCCCTGCACCAAACCGCATAGGATCATGATATCATCCCCGTTGTAGATAGCAAAATCCTCCGGGGTCACGAGGGCGTATTCCGTCATCTGGGTGGGATTGAGGCCCAGCTCATCTTTAATGCCCCTGATATTCTCGGTCTCTGCGAGCCTGGCGACGGTTTCCGGATCGACATTCACCCCCGAAAAAAGAGGAATGTTGTAAAGCATGACCGGTAAAGATGTGCCCCGGGCGATCGTTTCAAAGTGCCGGTAGATGCCCTCCTGATTCGGTCTGCAGTAATAGGGAGAAACCACCATAGCGGCATCGTAGCCCAGCTTCTCCGCCTCCTGCGTCAACAGGAGGGCCTCGCGACTGGAACCGGCTCCGGTTCCGGCGACAAGGGCCACCCGTCCGGTCGCCGCCTCCTTGACGACCCTGAAAAGCTCGACCCTTTCCGTGTGCGTCAGGGCGTGGAACTCCCCGGTCGTGCCGGCCACCAGAATAGCGTCACAGTATTTCTTGCGGATGAGGTGCTCCACTAGCTTCCCGGCTGCTTCATAGTTGAGGTCGCCGTCGTTTTTAAACGGCGTCACCAGGGGCACAACGATCTGCCCCAAAGTCTCACTGAGTGTTTTCATTGGTGTTCCTTTCATGAGGCAGCTCATCGCTCTGAATCTTACCCCGCTGCCCCGGAAAATTTATTTAGCTAAGGTCTGATATCAGACAATAACGTGTATCGACAGATGCGTCAATGGTAATTCATCAAATTGACGCATCGAAGCCGGGGGCAATATACTAGAAACGAGGCACTCGAAACCTTCACGGATTGCGCGACAGCGAGAGAGAAGAAATTGAAGGCGATTGAAAAAGTATCGGTCATCGATCTGGTTGTAAAGGAGATCCGGGAGATGTGCCTTTCCGACGAGATCGCAGTCGGAGAAAAACTCCCCACTGAAAAACAGTTGGGAGAAACCCTCAACGTCGGCAGATCAACCGTTCGGGAGGCACTTCGAATCCTTCAGGCCATGGGGCTCATCGAGACGAGGCCGGGCAGGGGTGCTTTCCTCAAATCGAAAAACCTGGGTGACTCATCGACCATAACCCAGTGGTTCCGGGAACACGAGATCCAGCTTCGTGATTTCATGGAAGTTCGAATGGCTCTCGAGCCTTTAGCCGTAAAGCTGGCGATCGAGCGGGGCACAGAAACCGAGCTCAGAGAGATTGAAGAAATATTCAAAACCTTCGAGCGAGCCCAGGAAAACGGGGACGTCATCAATCTCGCAATCAGCGACGAAGCCTTCCACAATGCGATCGCAAAAGCCACTCACAATAAACTGCTGATTATTATAAATCAAAATATTGCGAATGCTTTCGCGGAGTACCGGACCAAATCCTTCGCCTCAAAAAAAACAGCCAGCCATGCGCTCGAACCCCATCGAGCAATCCTGTCTGCTCTTCAGGGGCGGGATGTAGAGGAGGCTACGAAGCAGGTCAGGCGACACCTCGAAATTTCGCTCAAGGATATCGAACAGGTGGTAAGTGAGGAGGAATAGAGCGGCCAGAGGATTCGGATAGACTGCCCGTGTTCAAAATTCCACGAGGGGCTGAACCCCCATTTACACCCTGATTTTAATGGCCACTTTCTTCGCTTCCTGCCGGCCGTCCAGATGGCAGCAGGGCATGTGGGCGTCATGGGGATAGAAGAGGTGGAACTCGCCGGTGCGAAAGGGCGCAACGATCCGGGTTTCCCCTGAAAGAAAGAGGATGTCTTTCTCCGGATCGTATTCCGTTTCCGGTTCCAGATCTGCTGACAGCGCGTAGTAGATGGTCTCAGCACCGTGGACGAGCACCTGCAGGTCGATGTACTTTTTGTGGATTTCGAACAGCGCATCTTCCTGGTCCCGGGTGGTGAAGGTGTTTACAAAAGCGTAGACATCCCTGTCCTCGATCTCGTGGATGCCGTCGGACAAGCCGTCCAGATCGGTTTCCCGCAGGTAAGCGCTTGCTGTCTTCATTCTTTTGGATGGATGTTCGTAGGTTCCGATATTTTCGAGGCCGTCGTAGATCATGGGCGTGCTCTTTCTATCTCGCTATTGACTGCTCTTTTCTAAACGGATTCTCCAGTATGTTCTGATAGCTCGTCTTGTCGTATACATACCCCATCCGCCTGGAGATCTCCTGGGTGGTGTAAAGCAGGTAGTTGGCATAGATCTCGAGTTTTTCCGTTACGATCTCCTTGCGCAGGGAGGCCAGACTGCAGGAGGGGATTACCTGGCTGCACTGGTTGAAAATCGGCGCGCCGATCCAGTACACGTTTTCATCGTGCTGGCCCAAATCGATCCCGTATCCCCGGGCTCTGATTTTCTCGAGCTCGGCGAACAGCTCCTCCTTGGTGGTAATCGTCAATTCACTGAACTTCGGCAATCCCGCCGCGCGGATGATTTCCTCGACCTGCTCTTTGGGCATAGAGGCGAGAAGAGCCCTGCCCACGGAGGTGCAGTGGTAGGGCACCCTGTTTCCGATCGCGGAGCGGGCCTGGAGCCGGTGGCTCGTTTCGATCGCGTATATGTAGAGACAGTAGTACCCGTCCGGCACGGTCAGGTACACGGTTTCCTTGCAGTGCTCCGCCAGCTCCCGTAAAAACGGAGCGGCCCGGTCCCGGATATCCACATTGACCAGGATGCTCCGGGTATTGTCCATGGCTTTTTGGGCTGCGGCGATTATCTCATCGAGGCTCGCGCCGATGGCCGCCTTGGCGCCTCCGATTTTCCATATCAGGATCTCACCGGCCACGCCTGAGGGGATGTTCAGCCCCATGGACAGGCCCAGCAGGGTGAGACCAACACTGATCGAGACGAGGCTCTTGCTGGAGGAGACGAACAGCAGCGCCCCGGAGCTGAGAAACGCGGACATGATTTCGGTGATACGATACCTCCACCCTAGAAAAAAAGCCAACGACTGAAGTCTAGCCGTCGGGAACGAAAGTTCCAATATACCTTGAAACGTGCACGAAAAATTTATTATACTTTTTTTGTGCAATTGTAGAGTAAGGAGCGACTCATGACGAAGAACGTAACGATTCGGCTCGACGAAGCAATCCTGAAGAAATGCCGGCATCGGGCGATCGAAGACGACAAATCGCTCTCCCGGTGGATTACCGACGTGCTGGTGAAGGTGGTTTCCGAGAAAGAGCAATATGAGGCTGCACGGGAGAGAGCCCTTCAGCGGATGGAACGGGGATTTCAACTGGGCGGTAAGCCATTGTGCCGAGATGAGATTCATGAGCGCTGAACAGCTCTTCATTGATACTAATATTCTCGTCTATGCCCATGATCGAGACGCCGGTGATAAGTATCGAATCGCCAAGAGAGAAGTGAGGCGGCTCTGGCATCTGCCTATAGTTCCGGCTGTGAGTGTTCAGGTCCTACAGGAGTTTTACGTGAGCCTGCTGAAGAAAGAGGTAGCGGCAGAGGAGGCGAAACAGGTAGTGGTCGATTATATGAAGTGGACAGTGATTGACAACGACGGAAGCCTGCTTCTAACGGGAATCGAGATGCAGAAACGGTGGCAGCTTTCATTTTGGGACGCACTGATCGTGGCCGCTGCCATCCGCGCCAAGGCCAAGGTTCTTTGGAGTGAAGATTTAAACCACGGGCAGGTGTACGATCAGGTCCGGGTAATCAATCCCCTGCTGGCGGCCTGACACAGAGATCGTCGATCAATCCCACTACATCTGAGTGGCCTGTTATATCTTGTAAATCATATTCTCATAGTATGATTTACAAGGTATGAAGTACATCCCGCGCTCCATCGGTCCGCGCTTTCGAGAGTATCTGAAGGTCTTCCCGGCGGTCATGATCTGGGGACCCCGGCAATGCGGGAAAAGCACCTTCTTCGCCCACGAGTTGCCTCATTTTGAACATTTCGACCTTGAAAGACCGGCGGACTACAATCTCATCTCCACCGATCCCGAACTGTTCCTAACAGAGCATGGAGATAGGGTATGTATCGATGAAGCTCAGCGATATCCGGAACTCTTCCCTATCATGCGGCACATCATCGACAAAGAATCACATGGCTACAAAGTTATCTTCAAACCATTCTGGAGCGAGAGCTACCGACAATCGGGGTTCGGGTGCCGGCAAGTAGACTGCTTCGATTCTGGACGATGCTCTCCTACGTACACGGGCAGCTGCTCAACGTCTCCATGCTGGCCAAATCTCTGGAGCTATCTCCAACCGCGATCTCCAACTACCTCGATATCCTCGATGGAGTGCTGTTGATACGCCGCCTGCAGCCTTACTATGTGAACATCCGAAAACGGTTGGTTAGAAGCCCAAAGGTGTATATAAGGGATTCGGGTATTCTGCACCGGCTGGCCGACTTGACCGACGAATCCTCTTTAGAGACATGGGCGAACAGGGGCAACTCTTTCGAGGGGCTCGTTATCGAAGAGATGATAAACGCAGCATCCACTTCTTTGACGGGACCGCGCTTTTTTTTTCTGTCGAACCCAAGCCGGTGCGGAGGTGGACCTCCTGGTCCAGGTTGGACGGACGATCTGGCCGATAGAAATCAAATTGGGCATCGATGTGCGGCATTACGATACGGCAGGTCTTCGGCGCTGCATGGAGGATCTGAACCTCGAACGGGGATTCATCACAACCCGGGGCGAAGCAATCAGGCCGCTGGGCCGGGGCATTTACTCTCTTCCCTGGGAGGAAATCGCTGTGGGGCGGATCTACCCCTGGTACGATCATGCCTTCGAAGCAGGATAGCTTCTTTGCTGATGGCGTTCCTGGGGTAGCTCTCTGATTCAATCCCGCTACGGCAGATCCAGGGACATGATGTAGCGGTCCAGCTCCTCCCGCTGCCGCTGCTCCTTAACCCGCAGGTCCTCGATATTGGTCAGGGCCTGCTCGAGCAGATCCTCCTGCTCGTCCAGCAGGGAAACGTAGCGCTTGTACAGATCCGAGTCCTTCTCCAACCGGGCCATATTCTCCCGGATGCGGCTCTGCTCCCGGTGGATCGTGTTGACCTTGCGCTCTTCCTCCTGCCGCTGATTCACGGTCCGGGCCAGGGCGGTCTTGCGCTCTGCCAGACCTTCGAGGGCCTGCTTGACCCGTCGGTCCACGTTGCGGGCGCTGAGGAAGTAGGTGATCTGGCTGTCTTCGATGTTGGTGAGCAGCACCGTCCTGTCGATCTGCCGCTCCTGGGCGACCAGCAGCTCCTCGCTTTTACCTCCGGGGATCTCCACGAGAAAGCGGTAGGCGCTGCGGGTGGTCTCCTCCGCCCTTGCCGGAGCAACCAGATCCCAGTCTGGGTTCAGGGGGTGCTCTATCAGCACGGAGCGGGAGCGGTCGTCGGAGTTCTTGAGCCGGTAGGTGGATTCGGCGCGCTGGGACAGGGTGCTGATCAGGGTTCCCTTGACGATGCGCACCGAGAGCAGGGTTTCCGGAACGCTGCGGGCGCTCACAGCCACCTCGGTGTCCAGGTCGATGGCGAAGCTGATCAGACGCTCGGTCCCGGCCGGGAACGTATCGATTCGGGCGTCCCCGGCGTAGCTTCCCTGCTCGAACACGGTCAGGGGCCCACCCATCAGATCGAATCCGGTCGTGTTCCTGAGCTTCAATCCGTGAAGCGGGTGTTTAGCCTGAACCCTCTGGTTGTAGATCGAAACCCGCTCACCCTCCACGTTCTGATTCACGATCGGCAGCATGGCCGATTCCTGCCGGGGAACGGTGACCGGATGGCGGATCACGTAGCGGAAGAAGTTGCCCGCCTCCTCCGCTTGAGCTGCCGAGGCAACTCCCTGGCTGAGATCGAGCTCATCCCGCAGGTACTCCTCATCGTACATCAGCTCAGCCTCCGGCGCGGCGCGAGATTCGGAGACGCCCCCTTTGGCCATGGGCGCCTGGGGCGGAGCGGCGGCCAGACCCAGATCCTCCTCGTAGCGCTGGGGCGCGATGGAGGAGTAGGTCTCCACCTCCACCGTGGGCCGGGGAACATAGAGAGGCCGGTACAGATCCATGATGAAGGAGATGGGGCGGCCCGCCACCAGGCTCAAGGAAACATCCCGCCAGTCCTCGTCCGTCGTGTTTTCCACGATCGCCCAGCCCTGCAGATAATGCTCCTCTCCCTCTTCCAGGACCAGGCGGTAGCTGGTCTTCCACAATGGAGCCTCCAACAGGTACCCCAACCTCACCCGCCGTTTCCCCTCCCCGGAAAAACCGACGGTTACCCGTTTCTTCTCCGCGCTGCGGCTCTCGGCCAGGAGAGACAGAGCCTGATCCAGCTCCGCCTGTAACTGGGGATTGAGAAAACTGAAGGACCGCACCTCGGCCAGATCGATGCTCCGCATACCATCCCCGGTGAGCAGGTTGAGAAAGGTATCGGTGGTATTTTCGCCACTGGCCTTGGATTCAACTCCCACGATCGTTCCGGTAATCCGTTGAGAGGTGGCGAGCTCCACCTCCTCCCCCCGCACCTGGGTAAGGATCTGGGCAACTCCCGGATTGCCGGTCAGGTCGATGGCGAAGCTCTGCAGGGTTCGGGTCAGCGGATCCCGGGAGGAATAAGTCACCTCCGTAACCTGGCCGCCGTCCAGGTCCTGCACCACCAGGCTCTTGAGAAGGTCGTTGACGTCCTTGGTCTTGAAGTACAGATCCAGGTCGGTGTTCCCGCTGACCGTTCCTTCCCGCTGGAAATAGCCCACCCCGCTGGTGAACAGGACCACCTTGGAGAGGGGAAGCTGCGGGGTTGCACCCGGGCGCCCACGAGCGCCGCCCTCCCACTGGCCCTGAGCGGAAAGGTGCCCAGCGGCAACCAGCAATATAACGAGCACGATAAAGATACCGGTTCGGATTTTCATACCTCCAACACTACAGCGCCCGGGGGCGGATTTCAAGCGCGCGTGGGCCAGCGGTGCCCTGGCCGACGCCCTGGGGATTCGCCCGATGTTGGGTCTCACCGCCGCCCTGTTTCTCGCGCTCGGAAGCAGCGGAGCTATTGTCCTGTCTCGGCGCTCTTCGCCTCCGGCAGGGAGGCGAGCAAATCAGCCAGGGAGAGGTACCAACGCTTGAGATCGTTGTCCGCTGTGGGAATTCCGATGATGTCCAGATGATCCACGGACTCCAGCAGCCCCATGTAGTTCCACTGTCCCGCTACGGGGATTCCGCTGAATTGCTGTATCCTGTCCGTGGATCCCAGGGTCGGCCCGTCCATCGAGTTGGTATTGACGATCCCGTCGTTCTGCCACCAGGAGCTGTCGATGGGCAGATCCGTCTCATCCTCCCTGGAGTATGAACCGATAAATCGGGCGATGGAAGCCATGTGTCCGGGCACCCCGATTTCCGGCACCTGAGTCCCGCTCAGCGGATCAAGATAGGTAGCCTCGGTCGCCCAGGAGAAGTAATAGACTGAAGGCTGAGCCCGAACCCAGCCATTGAGCTCCATGGCTCCTTCCGGGCAACCGTCCCAGTAGGCCGTATCCTTGGAGCGGACCCAGATGTCGCTGTGCACGACCCGGTCCCGGTATGAGGAAAAATCCTCCCCGGGGCTGCGGCACAACCCCCATTGATCCAGCTTGAAATCGTAGTACAGATCCGGGGAGCTGGAGCTGATCGATATCAGGAAGGTGAAGGCCGGCTTGATCAGTGACTGATTCCAGTCGTATCGATAGGCCAGAGTCGTGCCGTCGTGGGGGGAGGAGATGGTGGTCAAACTGCACACCCAGGATTTGCCTCCCCGGAACAGGGGATGATCCCCCTGGCCCGGAACCGGAGCGCCCTGCTCCAGCAGCTGGATCAGTGCTCTACCGGTAGGACCGCCCAGGCTGTGGCCGATGATGTGGACTTTCCTGACTTTCCCGGTTGCCGGATCCACCTCGCCCCACTCTGGGTAGAGGCCGGGATAGGTCCTGCCGTAGCGATCGTGCCCAAACTCCATCGAGTGAGCTACACCATAGTCGACCCCCCCGCCCTTGATGCAGGCGTACAGCTCACAGGCCCGGTCCCACCCACTGGATACAGGTCCCACCGCGGCGGTATAGGTCTCATAACCCGCCTTGCGCAGCTCCTCCTCCAGATCGGCAAAGCCCCCCCAGTACTTGAAGCCGAACAGCTCGTCCCGGCCGAATCCAAGCAAACCATGGACCAGAATGATGGGATAATCGTTGGCTCTCCGCGCCGGCCGGGGGGTCTCGAGGGTGGCGAAGCTGCCACTGCAGGCCAGCAGAAGGGAGACAGTAAGAAGAAGGAGTATGATTCTTCGATTGCTCATCGATGCGAATTATTCGCAAACCCGTGCCTTGATTTCACCGCCATCATAGCACTAAATTTACATTATGGCTCCTGCCGGCTGCATACAGATCAACGAAAACCTTTGGGAAATCCCGCCATCCTACAAACAGGGCATGCAGGTTCCCGTCCGCATCTATGCCAGCAAACCGCTGCTGGACAGTATGGACCCGGCCGTATTCGAACAGTCGACCAACGTGGCCACCCTGCCCGGGATCGTGGGCTATTCCTACTGCATGCCCGACGGCCACAGCGGCTACGGCTTTCCCATCGGGGGCGCGGCCGCCTTCGACATCGAGAAGGGGGTCATCTCTCCCGGAGGGATCGGTTTCGACATCAACTGCGGCATGCGCCTGGTGGCGACCTCCCTTACCTGGGAGGAGGTTCAACCCCAACTGCAGCGGCTGGTGGACCGCCTCTTCGACCGCATTCCCGCCGGGGTCGGGGGAAAAGGATTCTTGAGTCTGTCCCGCAGCGAGTTTCGCACCCTCTCCGAGAAGGGCATGAAGTGGTGCCTGAAGAAGGGATACGCCCTCCAGGAAGATCTGGACCGAACCGAGGAAAACGGCAGCATCAAGGAGGCGGACGCTTCCAAGGTAAGCGAAAAGGCCGTCGAGCGGGGCTACAAACAGATCGGCACCCTGGGATCGGGCAATCACTACCTGGAGATCCAGGTGGCCAAACCGGAGAACATCCTGGACGAAAAGCTGGCCGCCGCTTACGGCATCGATCAGCCGAATCAGGTGGTGCTGATGTTCCACTGCGGCAGCCGGGGCTTCGGGCATCAGATAGCCACGGACTATCTGCAGGGCTTCCTCAGGGTTATGCAGTCCAAATACGGCATGCCTGTCCGGGACAGAGAACTGGCCTGCGCTCCCTTCGGCTCGGAGGAAGGTCAGGATTACTTCAAAGCCATGAACTGCGCCATCAACATGTCCTTCGTCAACCGCCAGGTGATCCTCCACCGGATCCGGGAGGTGTTCTCCGAGGTCTTCGGCAAAGATCCGATGGACCTGGGGCTGCACCAGATCTACGACGTGACCCACAACACCGCCAAAGTGGAGAGCCACACCTACGAGGGAAAACAGCAAAATCTGCTGATACACCGCAAGGGCGCCACCAGGGCCTTTGCCCCCGGCATGAAGGGGGTTCCGAAGGAGTACCGGGAGGCCGGGCAGCCGGTGATCATCGGCGGCAGCATGGAAACCGGATCCTACCTGCTGGCCGGTGTCCAAAGCGGGCAGCAGAGCTTCTTCACCACGGCCCACGGGAGCGGACGCACCATGGGACGCCGCCAGGCCAAAAAGCAGTTCCGGGGACAGGATCTGGAAAAGCGGCTGCGGGATCGGGGCATCTACGTTCGCAGCGTCTCCTACGCCGGGCTGGCCGAGGAGGCCGGCGCCGCCTACAAGGATATCGACGAGGTGGTTCGAAGCACGGCCGCCGCCGGCCTGAGCCGACCGGTGGTGAAGCTCGTTCCGGTCGGTAACGTAAAAGGATAGCCAGGGGTAATGATGCCGTATCGCTACCTGGACGACCTGACCGTGGCCGATGTGGCCTTCGAGGCTCGAGGCAGCTCCCTGGAAGAACTGTTCACCGCCGCCTGGGAAGCCACCCTGCAGGTGATGATCGAAAACCCAAATTCCCTCGGAAAGGTCGAGAGCAGGAACATTGCCCTGGTAGAACCGAGCCTCGACCTCCTGCTGCACAACTTTCTTCAGGAACTGATCTACTACAAGGACGCCGAGGGTCTGCTGCTGAGAATCGAAGACTGCCGGATCCAGTGGGTAGAGGGGAGGAGCAAATTCGCCAGACTCGACGCTCGGGCCCGCGGGCAAATGATCGATCCGAAGGTTCACCGCTTGGGCACGGACGTGAAAGCCGTCACGTTCTACCGTTTTGATTTGGCTCGGGAGAATCGGGGATGGACAGCGACCGTGGTTCTGGATGTATAGCAGCTTGTTTTTCTGCATTTGACAATCGAGGGAATTGCCTGTACAAATAGCTGAATCAAGGAGAACAGTACCAAGGAGCACAGTTAATGCCAGAACCGCTTGAGGTCCTCCCGGTCACGAGCAGGCGTCAGTTCGAGACTTTCATCAGATTACCCTGGAAGATCTACAAGGGAGATCCCAACTGGGTGCCTCCTCTGCTCATGGAACAGCGAGCGGTGCTCGACACGAACAAGAATCCCTTCTTCCTGCACAGCAAGATCCAGAACTACCTGGCCTATCGCGGCAAAGACTTGGTCGGCCGCATCTCGGCGATCATCGATGACAACTACAACGAATTCCAGAAGGAGAAAACAGGTTTTTTCGGCTTCTTCGAATCGATCGACGACAAGACCGTGTCGCGGGCCCTGTTTTCCGCTGCAGCCAAGTGGATTCATGACCGGGGGATGAACCGGATGCTCGGTCCGGCCAATCCGTCTACCAACTACGTCCTTGGCATGCTGACCGACGCCTTCGACAAACCGCCGGTGCTGCAGATGCCCTACAACCCTGCTTACTACGTGGAGCTCATCGAGGATTTCGGACTGATCAAGGCCCACGACCTGTACGCCTACTACATGGAGGATATCGTCCCCATCTCCGATAAGATCCAGCGGGTGGCCGAGCTGGTCCGCAAGCGCAAGAAGGTGACGGTACGGCCCGTCAATATGAAGAAACTTAAAGACGAAATCAAGCTGGTCAAGATCGTCTACAACGATGCCTGGGAACGGAACTGGGGTTTCGTCCCCTGGACCGACAAGGAGCTGGAGCATCTCGGGGACGACCTCAAGATGGCCGCCATTCCCGATTTGGTGCTGTTCGCTTACGTGGACGGCGAGCTGGCCGGCTGGTCACTGGCTCTTCCCAATCTCAATCAGGCGTTGAAGCGCATCAACGGCCGCCTCTTCCCCTTCGGTATATTGAAACTGCTCTGGTATTCCCGCAAGATCGATATGCTGCGGGTGTTGGCCCTCGGAATCTGTAAAAAGTTCCAGGGGATGGGGCTGGACGCTGTTCTCTACTACGAAACCTATACCCGCGGCAACAAGCACGGATTTCATCGCGGAGAGTTCTCCTGGATCCTGGAGGACAACCATCCGATGCGCAACGCCATGGAAAACTGGGGCGCCAGAATCTACAAGACCTACCGGCTGTACGCCAAAGATCTCTAGAGCTCTGCTACCAATCCCGAACCGGTGCTTTCAGGAGCATGCGCACGTCGACCAGCTGTCCGATGTGGTAGGAGTTGTGGTCGATGATCAGGATCGCCTCGCGCAGCAGATTCTGACCGCTGCCGTGGGGGAAGGGGGCGAACAGATCGTTGTCCGGGTTGCTCACCAGATCGACCATGGCCTCCAGATCCGCCCGAAACGAAGCGATTGTCTCACCCCACTGTTCCCCGCTGTCCGGGATCGGTGAGCCGGGCCAGTACCCGGAGGGGTACTCCGGGGAAACGTGAGCGGGATTTCGGCAGAACTCGAGGATATCCCGTTGGGCAATCTGCAGGTGGTAGACCAGCTGCCAGGCTGTGTGAGCCAAATTCGGTACCTGTTTCCCGATCAGATCGAAAGGCAACCCCTCCACCGCCGCATCGAAATCGATGTGGGCTCCATGGCCCGACAGGTGGAAGACAAGCTGCTCTCTCAATTTAGTATTCTCGTCCATCTTCGCCTCCTCGACGGTAAATATGACACGGGAAGGAGGGGAAAGCAAATCCGGGGCTTGTCCCCGGGGCAGCTGATCACTATGATGGGGCTCGTGGATCGAGTAGATATCGTGATCATCGGTGCCGGCGTCGTAGGGCTGGCCATCGCCGAACGCCTCTCCCGCACAAAGAGGGGTCAGGAGATCGTGGTGCTGGAACGTAACGACGGCTTCGGGCGGGAAACCTCCTCGCGCAACAGCGAGGTCATTCACGCCGGTCTGTACTACGCGGAGAACCTGCTCAAGACCACTCTCTGCGTCCGGGGCAATCCGATGCTCTATGAGCTGTGCAGCAAAGAGGGAATTCCCCACAGAAAAATCGGTAAGATTATCCTTGCTACGAACAAATCGGAAGAACAGCAGGTGCAGAGCATCTTCAAGCAGGCCCGGGCCAACGGAGCGGCCGGGGTTTGTCTAATCTCCGGAAAAGAAATCGAGGCCATGGAGCCCTACGTATTCGGAGTTTCCGGACTGTACAGCCCGGAGAGCGGCATCGTCGACTCCCATCAGCTGATGAAGTATTTCGAGCAGACGGCGGAATCTAGAGGCGCCACGGTGGCCTACGAAACCGAGGTGATCGCCCTGGAGAAGAGCGTCGACGGATACGTGGTGGAGATCAAGGACACCGACGGAGAGCAGCTCCAGCTCGAAAGCGGCGTCGTCATCAACTCCGCCGGGCTGTGGGCCGACAGGATCGCCTGGATGGCCGGAATAGATGTGGATAAGGAAGGCTACCGCATCTATCTGTGCAAGGGTGAGTACTTCGGCGTTTCCAGCCGCCACCAGGGCAAGGTGGGACGCCTGGTCTACCCGACTCCGTCTCCGATCCACCTGGGAGCGCACGCCGTTTTGAGTCTGGACGACCGTCTGAAGATCGGCCCCAACGCCGTGTACGTGGATCAGATCTCTTACCAGGTCGATGCAGAAGGGCAGGAGGAGTTCTTCACGAAGGCGAAGAGGTTCCTTCCCTTTTTGGAGCTCGAAGACCTGACTCCGGACATGGCCGGAATCCGTCCCAAACTCTATCGGAAAGGTGAGCCCTTTCGGGATTTCATCATCCAGGAGGAGGGGGACCGGGGCCTGTCCGGACTCGTCAACCTGGTGGGGATCGAATCCCCAGGGTTGACCTGCTGCCTGACGATTGCCGAAACCGTGGATCGGCTCCTGTAGCCGGGTCTATAGATCGATTCCGAATTGCCTGATCTTGTTGAGCAGGGTTCGCCGGGTGATCCCCAGCTCGGCTGCCGCCCTGGTGCGGTTTCCCTCCCAGCGATGCAGGGCATCGATGATCGCCTGTCTCTCCAGGCTCTTCAGGGTGGCCGGACGGGGGTACACGGGGGATGCGCCCCGGGGCAGGGATAGATCAGAGGTGGAGAGGGAATCTCCTTCGGCGAAGATCAAACCCCGCTCCAGCAGGTTCTCCAGCTCCCGCACGTTCCCCGGAAACGAATAGCGCCGCAGCTGTTCCAGTGTCTGCGGATCGACCTCCTGAATATTTTTTCCCAGCTTGTGATTGAGCTTGCCGAGCAGCTGACCGATCAGGAGGGGAAGGTCATCCATGCGCTCCCGCAACGGGGGAACCGGCAGATGGACCACGTTCAAGCGGTAGTACAGATCCTCCCGGAATGTCTTTTGCCGCACCCGCTCCAGCAGATCCTGGTTGGTGGCGGCCAGGATCCGCGCATCCACGGGGATCAAGTCGGTGGCTCCCAACCTCTGAACCTTCCCGTCCTGAAGCACCCGCAGCAGCTTTACCTGCAGCTGAACAGACATCTCCCCGATCTCGTCGAGGAACAGGGTCCCTCCTGAAGCCACCTCGAAAAGCCCCACCTTGCGCCGCTCCGCGCCGGTGAAGGCTCCCCTCTCGTAGCCGAACAGTTCGCTTTCCAGGAGGGACTCTGGAATCCCTCCCACGTTCACGGGAATGAAGGGATTGCCCGAACGGGAGGAGAGGTTGTGTATCAAGCGGGCGATCACTTCTTTTCCGGTTCCGCTCTCTCCGGTGATCAGAACGGTCGAGGGAGTGTCTGCGACCTTCGTGATCGTTCTCCGGATCTCGATCATCGACTGTGTCCGGCCCAGTGCCTCGACACCCGGCTGCTCGGCCCGGCCTCCCAGCTCGATCTGATCCCGAAGTTTCTGGTTCTCCACGATCTTGTTCAACCGTACGATCAACTCCTCCGGATCAAAGGGCTTGATCACGTAATCCTGGGCACCGAGTTTCATCGCTTCGACGGCGTCCCGTACCTCCCCGTAGGCGGAAATCATGATCACCGGCAGCCGCGGACCCTCTTCGCGTATCCATTTCAGCAGCTCCAGACCGTCCATTCCCGGCATGCGCAGATCCACGATCCCCGCGGAGAAAACCTGTTCCTGGAGCAGGCGCTTGGCGGACAACCCGTTTTCCGCGGTTACGGTCTCTATGTTTTCCGTGTTCAGGAAGCGCTGGATCGACTCGCGGATGTTCTTCTCGTCATCTACTACCAGAACTCTCATGAAGGCCCCCCGGATGGATTGGCCTGCGGCGGGTTGCCCCGCGGGAGCGCAACAACGGCTTGGGTGCCTCCGTCTTTTCTGCTCTGGATTCTCAAGGCTCCCCCGGCCGCCTCCACAAACCGTTTGGAAATCGCAAGCCCGACCCCGGAACCGCTGATCTTGTTGGTGTAGAAGGGATCGAAGATCTTTTCCCCCGCGCCCACCGGCACTCCCTCACCCCGATCGAGAACCGCAATCTCCACCCGGCTTCTCGATGTCGACAGCACGATCTCCACCGGCGGCGGTTCCGGGAACGCCGCCTGGCTCTCCAGGGCATTGTTTATCAGATTCTCCATCACCGAACGCAGCCGCTGCCCATCGAAGCGGATCTCGATTTCGAGCCCCCCTGCATTGGTGTAGGTGATTCGACGATCGTAGCGCAGGATCATCTCCCGGACGAAGGAATCCAGCTTGATCGTCTCCGGCTGTCCCACGGGATCCCGGAGAAAATCACCGATTCTGTCGGTGAGCAGGCTGAGCCGGGAAACCTCCTCCTCGATGATGCGCAGATCCTCCCGATTCGCCTCCGGCAAAGTCTTGCGCAGGATTCCCGTTTGAATGCGGATCGCGCTCAAAGGGTTCTTTATTTCATGAGAGAGGGTGCGGCTGGCCTCGCCCAGCTGTGCCAGCTGCTGCTGGGAGGCCAGGGTCCTCCTGTACAATAGGTTCTTGTGGTACAGGTAGCCGATAAAGGCGATCACCAGCAGGATCAGCAGGGGCGCCAGGAAGCCGGCGGTCTTGAAGGTGCGGCGGGCTGACAAGTAGTCCCCAACGTCGAGCTCGAGGAACAGCAGCTGCAGATTCTCGGGCCGCATCATGTGCGGCATGCGGCGGTGCATATCCTTCATCTCGGGAACCATCCCGATCCAGCGAATCAGGGTGAGGGTTCTGCGCTTCTCGTCAAAGCGCAGGTTCGGTGCCTGGAAGGGCGCTCGCTCAGGTGAATCGCCCGGAATCCTCAGAAAGGCGGGGGCGCTGCCGAAGCGCTGCAGGGCTGTTCCCTGGGAGGTGTAAATACCGAAACCTACTATTCGCTCCTCGAGACTCTCGCCCTCCAATTCGGTACCGTCGCGGCTGGCCTCCATCAGAGCCGCCGCTATTCGCTGGGCCTGGTACTCCAGAAGCAGGCTCTCCCGTCTGCTCCTGCCGGATATCGACACCAGGACGAGTGCGGTGATCGTCAGAAACAGGGCGAGCAGAAAGATGAAGAACAGGAATTCCTCTTTGAAGAAACGCCGGAATTCTCGAGACATGTATAATTGTAGCTTTCAAATAAAAAAGGGAAAAGGCCGCACACCGTTCAACCGGCCACAGGCCTTTCCCCTATCTATAGTAAATCGGCTCAGCTACCTGCGCCGTCCCCAGTCACGGTCCTCTTCGTAGCCGTACGGGCGCCGGCCGGGTCCCTTCATTCCAGGTCCCATCATGCCCCTGCGGGGCCCCATGCCCCATCGGGGAGCGGCTTCCAAATCGTACTCCTCGCCGTCTATGGTGGCCTTGGTCACCCAGATGTGGAGTTCCTCTCCTTCCTCACCCTGGCAGCAGGGCATGCCCTCCACGGTATACCCCTCTACCGTAACTGTCTGTCCCTCCTCCAGGTTCAGCTCATAGGCATAGAAGCGGGGAACGAGCAGCTCGTACTCTTCGCCGCCGCTTTTCAGCTCCGGATGCATCCGGTTCTCGAAGTACAGCTGTCCTGTAACGGTAATGGTCTCCTCGGACAGCTTGGGGGCATCCCCCCGCGGCATCTGCCGCCAATCCGGGCGGGCGGCCTCGGACTTGTCTTCCTTGTTGCCGGAAGCAAACGCTCCCGCCGCGGCAACCCCGGCAATCAGGAGCAGGATAACGATCCTTTTCACATTCATAGATACCCTCCGTATCGTTTTGGTTTTGCTCTACCCACAGCGATGATTACTGCACAAATCGTGCCATAGTCGGCGGGCGGTACGAGGATTTCAGGCGCGGCTCCGCCGATTTTTCCGACGGTTTTATCGGGTTGGTGAGAAAATTTTTCCCAAGACTGAAAAGCGAGAAAAATTTGCCCAGCTACGGCCCCTCTAAACCTTTCTCCCCAGGGCCCGCAGGCCGTTGAAAATAACCAGTAGGCTTGCTCCCATGTCGGCCAGGACCGCCATCCAGAGGGTGGTGAATCCGAGCGGAGTCAGGGCGATGAACACGGCTTTGAGGAGAATCGCAAAGACGATATTCTGTTTGACCAGCCGGAGCGCCCGCCTTCCCAACCGGACGGCAAGGGGGAGTTTGCTCAAGTCGTCGGACATCAACGCCACATCCGCCGTTTCCAGGGCCGCGTCGGTTCCGGCCACGCCCATGGCGATGCCCACCGTAGCGGTTGCCAGAGCCGGGGCATCGTTGATCCCGTCCCCGACCATGGCCGCACTGCCGTAACTGTCCACCAGCTCCCGCACCGCCTCGACCTTGTCCTCCGGCAGCAGTTCGGCCCGGAAGGAGTCGATGCCGATCCGCCCGGCGATCGCCCCGGCCGTGGATCGGTTGTCTCCCGTGAGCAGCAGGGTGTGTTCCACGCCGAGTGCCTTCAAGCCGGCCAGCGCGGCCGCGGATTCACGCCTGGGCTGGTCGGCAACGGCGATCATTCCCAATATGGTACGCCCGTCCCCGAGAATGACCGCGGTATTTCCCCTTTTTTCCAGAGCGTCCAAACGGGCATCCAGCTCGGGATAGCACCAGCCCATCTCCTCGAACAGGCGATGATTGCCGATGTAATAACGGCTCCCCTCTATGGTGGCGGCCGCTCCCTTTCCAGGCATACTGAGGAACTCGGCGGCTTCCGGCGCTTCGATCCCTCGCCTGCGGGCTTCCTCCAGAATGGCTCCCGCCAGATGATGCTCTGAGCGGGACTCGATGCCCGAGGCCAGACGGAGGACCGTTCGTTCATCCGAACCGTTCAGGGCCACGATCTGGCCGACGGCGAGCTTGCCGTAGGTTAGGGTTCCGGTCTTGTCGAAGGCAAAGGCCTTCAACGAACCGACCGCCTCCAGAAACACCCCGCCCTTGAAGAGGATCCCGTCCCGGGTCGCCCGCGCCAGAGCGCTGACGATAGTCACCGGCGTGGAGATGACCAGGGCACAGGGACAGGCGACCACCAGCAGCACCAGGGCTCTGTAGAACCACACACCCCAGGCCGCGCCGGCAATCAGCGGCGGAAGGAGGGCCATCAGCGCGGCGATCACGACGATCGCCGGGGTGTAGTAGCGGGCGAAGCGATCCACGAAGCTCTGGGAAGGGGCTTTGCGGGAGTGGGCCTCCTCCACGCTGTGGATGATCCGCGACAGGGTCGTGTCCCTAACATGTTTGGTCACCCGAATCTCCAGGTAGCCGCTGCGGTTGATCGAGCCGCCAAAAACCTCGTCCCCCCTGGCTTTGGCTGCGGGAAGGGACTCCCCGGTTATAGGGGATTGGTCGACTTCGGAGGAGCCTTCGATCACCGTACCGTCAAGAGGCACCCGCTCCCCCGGACGCACGGCCAGGATATCCCCAATCCGAACCTCCTCGACCGGCACGGTGCGCTCCTCTTCTCCAGCACGCACCCGGGCCAGATTGGGGGCAAGCTCCATCAGGCTCTTGATCGAGCTACGGGCTCGGCTCATGCTCCAGGATTCCAGCAGATTGGCAAGGGAGAAGAGGAAGATCACGGTCGCTCCCTCCAGCCACTGGCCGATCGCCCCGGCCCCTGCTACCGCCAGGGTCATGAGCACGTTGATATCCAGGGTCCGGTTGCGCAGGGCGTAATACCCCTTGCGGGCCACCAGCCATCCGCCGCTCAAGATAGCCGCCCCGTACACGGGAATCGTTACCCGCGGATCGGCGACCAGAGAGAGGAGGAATCCCGCAGCGGTCAGCAGGCCCGAGGCGATCGTCAGGATCAGACGTTTATTGGCAGCCCAGAATCCCCGGCTCGGCTCCCGCTCCACCTTTTCCCTCCGGGGGGTCATCCTGATCTCCCGCAGGGCGGCTTCGATGCGGGCCGGAGTTGTCGTGTGAACTACGGTAAGCTTCTGGGAAACGAGGTTGAACTCCAGATCGAGCACCCCCTCCAGACCGCCCAGCCGCTTGCGGATCAGAGAAATCTCCTCGTCACAGTCCATCTCGGGGATGTAAAAAACATCCGTGTGACGGTGACCCGCCGCCGGGCTGGAAGCGCTGTACCCCAGATGGGCGATTTCCCTGCCGATGGCCGCCGCATCGATACGCCCGGGATCGTACTCCACATCCATCTGACCCGCGGGGAAATTGACAGCCACCCAGAGAACCCCGTCTTTGTTGGAGAGCATCCTCTCGATAGTAGAGGCGCAGTCGGCACAGTCCAGTCCTTTCAGGCTAAGTCTGTCGTGGGCGAAGCTCCTCTCCAACTCGACACCCAGGTTGCGAACCTGTTCTTCGATGGCGGAGGCACTGGTCAGGGCGGGATCGAAGCGCAGGCTCAGGGTACGACCCTGTTCGGAGAGCTCCACCGATTCCACTCCTTTCAAGCGGCCGGACATCTCCTGCAGGCGCCGGCGGCAGTGTGCACAGTCCTCGTTCTTGGGGATGGCAACGGGTATGTCCAGGTGAAGCTGCATGAGTCGAATTTACTCATGCATTACCGATCCGGTCAAATATGACCGGGCAGTAGACCAGCGCGGCACATCGCCCCCGGCGCATGCCATCGCGGTACATCCCCCTTTCCACCTCAACCGCCGTGGTGTAGACTGGGTCCATCATGGCCGAACACCCGACACCCGGGGCACCGGATCTGCGAGCAATCCGGGCCGCCGCCGAACGGATCAGACCCTACGCCCATCGCACCCCCGTACTGACCTGCTCCAGCCTGGACACCATGGCCGGAGCCGAGCTGTTCTTCAAGTGCGAAAATCTGCAGAAGGTGGGGGCCTTCAAATTCCGGGGCGCCGCCAACACGGTATTCTCCCTGAGCGAGAAGGAGGCCTCCGCAGGGGTGGCCACCCATTCTTCGGGGAACCACGCTCAAGCCCTGGCCCTGGCGGCCCGGCTGCGGGGCATTCCCGCCCATATCGTCATGCCGGAGAATTCCCCGAAGGTCAAGGTGGCGGCGGTTCGGGGCTACGGCGCCCGTATCGTGTTCTGCGCGCCCACCCAGAAAGACCGGGAACAGACCCTGGAGCGAGTCGTGGCCGAGACCGGAGCCACGTTCATCCACCCCTACAACAATCCGGGGATCATCGCCGGCCAAGGTACCTGTGCCCTGGAGCTCCTGGAGCAGGTTTCCGACCTGGACCTGGTCATGGCCCCGGTGGGCGGCGGCGGGCTGCTGAGCGGAACAGCCCTCTCCTGTCACTACCTGCGGCCCGATGTTCGGGTCATCGCCGGAGAGCCGAAGGGGGCCGATGATGCCTTCCGCTCCCTGCGGGACGGGCGAATCTACCCCTCGGAAAATCCCCAAACCGTGGCCGACGGCCTGCGCACCTCCCTGGGAACCCTGACCTTTCCAATCATCCGACGCTACGTGGAACGAATCGTGACCGTGGAGGAGGAGTCGATCGTGGCCGCCATGCGCCACGTCTGGGAGCGGATGAAGGTCCTGATCGAACCGTCGGCGGCCGTACCCTTGGCCGCGATACTGGAAGGCGGCATTGAAACAGGGGGCAAACGCATCGGCATCATCCTTTCCGGCGGCAACGTAGACCTGGACAGCCTGCCCTGGCTGTAAACAGACCCAATGCCCGAAGGAGGAATCGAAACGTGGACAGCAAACAACGACTCAACGAACGCATAGAGGAATTCAAAAAACACAAGCTCTCCCTGGACATGACCCGGGGAAAACCCGGGCCGGAACAGCTCGACATCTGCAACGGGATGTTGACCATCGTGGATGAAAACAACTACCACACCCCCTCGGGCTTGGATGTGCGCAACTACGGCGGTTTGGACGGCTTCCCCGAAGCCAAGCAGCTGTTCGCCGACTTCCTCGAAGTGAGCCCGGAGGAGGTGATCATCGGGGGCAATGCGAGCCTCAACCTGATGTACGATTGCGTTGCCCAGTGCATGACCCACGGGACCTCAGGCGGAGGCAAGCCCTGGTTCGGCCAAAAGACGAAGTTCCTCTGCCCGGTTCCCGGCTACGACAGACATTTCGCCGTCTGCGAGCACTTCGGAATCGAGATGATCCCCGTTGCTCTAACGGACAGCGGACCGGACATGGATGAGGTGGAGGATCTGGCGGGGCGGGAGGCAGCCATAAAGGGGATGTGGTGCGTGCCCAAGTACAGCAATCCCTCCGGGGTCGTGTACTCCGACGAAACCGTAGAGCGCCTGGCCTCTATGAACACGGCGGCGGCGGATTTCCGGATCCTCTGGGACAACGCCTACACCGTCCACCATCTGGGCGGAGGACCGGCTCCCCTGAAAAACATCCTGGAGGCCTGCAAAAAAGCGGGTAATCCCGACCGGGTGCTGATGTTCGGCTCCACCTCCAAGGTGTCCTTTCCCGGAGCGGGAATCTCCGTGACGGCCGGCAGCACCGGGAACATGGATTGGCTGCGGAGTCGACTGGTTTCCCAGACCATCGGACCGGACAAGATAAATATGCTCCGCCACGTGCTGTATTTCAGGGACATGCAGGGGATTCTGATGCACATGGACAAGCATGCCCGGATCATCGCCCCGAAGTTCGAGGCCGTTCGGGAGATTCTGCAGAGGGAGCTCGGCGGCAAGGGGGTGGCCACCTGGACTCGACCCCAGGGAGGCTACTTCGTGAGCCTGGACACCAAGCCGGGCTGCGCGAAATCCGTCGTTTCCCTGGCCGGAGAGCTGGGGGTGAAATTCACAAAAGCCGGGGCCACCTGGCCGTACGGAAAGGATCCCCGGGACAGCAACATCCGCATCGCCCCCACCCTGCCCTCCCTGGAGCAGATCCGCACCGCCATGGAAGTGCTGGCGGTCTGCATCCAGTTTGTCAGCTCGGGAGGCGCCGCGTGAGGACAGCGCGTTCGTGGCTTAGATGACCCGCAACCGGGACGGGACCGAAGCCGAGAGAGATCTGTCCCTGATCCGGGATTCCGGCGAGTAACATTCAGGAGCGGGACTAAAAGTGAGTACAGCCCATATAACCGTTGATCTCTTCGATTTCTTCCGGGAGCTGAAGAGAAACAACAGCAAAGAGTGGTTCGGGGAAAACAAGGAGCGCTACGAACGCCGGGTTCGTCTGCCCCTGCAGCGCTTCATCATGGATTTCGAGCAGCCCCTGCGGCGGATCAGCCCTCACTTCAGGGCGGATCCCCGTCCGGTCGGGGGCTCCATGTTCCGCATCTACAGGGATGTCCGCTTCTCCCCGGACAAGAGTCCCTACAAGACCCATGGGGGGATACAGTTCCGCCACGAGCAGGGCAGGGATGTTCACGCCCCCGGCTTCTACCTCCACCTCGAGCCGGCCAATGTATTAGCCGCCGTCGGGATTTGGCATCCCGATTCCGCCACCCTGGGGCGGATTCGTGAAGTGATTGACGCCGATCCTCGCGCCTGGCTTAAGGCCAAATCCGATCCGGGTTTTTGCGGCCTGTACGAGCTGAGCGGGGAATCCCTCAAGCGAGCCCCCCTGGGTTACGATCCCAACCATCCGCAGATCGAGGATTTGAAGCGAAAGGACTTCATTGCCCACGTTTCGCTTTCGGAAGACGATGCCTGTGCTCCGGATTTCCTCGACCGCTACGCCCGGCTGTGCGCCGGGGCCGCGCCGTTCATGAGATTCCTGACTGAGACGCTGGATCTGCCCTGGTAGGAGTCGGCGGCCGGCGAGAGAGCCCCGGTCGCTCCCGGCCGTGGCGCCCGGCCCGCGGTCACCAGTCGAGCAGCCGCTTCTGTCCCTTCAACGCCCGGATGTCGGTAACGTCCTGGCTGACCTCCACCACCCCCCGGTATGCTCCCTCCTGATCGTAGAGGGCGAAGTAGCGGATGTGGACAAAGCGATCGTTCAGGGTCAGCCAGAACTCGGCAGTATCTTTCTCCTTCCGCTTGAAGCTCTCCAGAATTTTTTCGACAACATGCACGCTGTTCGGGGGGTGGCAGTTCTGTACCGCCCGCCCGATCACCGCCGGACTGCGGGGAAAGATCCTCTCCCTCCCTTGGGAATAGTAGAGCACCCTGTCGTTCTCATCCACGTAGGTCACATCGATCGGAAGGTTCTTCAACATCAGATTGATCTGCTGCGGGATCAACGCCCCCACATCGAGAGGTATCTCGCCGGAAGCCTCTGCTCCGGGAGCCGCGACAGGGGGCGCGTCTTCATCGGTTGCCGCAGCCCGGGAACCTTGAGCCTTTCCCAGTTCTCTGTCCACGGACCCGGCGATCACCACCGAGGGGTCCCAGAGATTTCCCGGCTGAATCCAGGAGTAGCCGATTTCTCCCTCGCCACGGCGGATCTCCGCCCACTGTCTTTCGGAGAGCTTTTTCAGGGAGGTGGGAAAGAGGATCTTTTCTTCCATGAAGATCATCCGCCGGATGGCACGCAGCAGTCCCCTGCCCGTAGCCGAAAAGCGGCCCCAGTCCTCCTGCCGATAGGCGTTTTCGAGCTCTCGGAGCTGTGTCCGGATCTCGTCGTGTTTCCCCCACATCACCTTGGAAGGACCGGTGAACTCGACCTGTTCGAGATAGGGAAACAGCTGATTTTCCTTGCGCCGGTAGTGGATCTCGATTTCTTTGAGCTCCGCCAACGCCGTCTCAAACTCCCCCCGGCGCACCCCGCGGGGCACCTGCTTGAGAAGAGGGCGCATCCTCTTCAAGATCTTCCGCAGAGCCTTGTTCTCCTGAAGGAACGTGTGGACTGGATGCCCCGGCAGTACCTTGGACTTCTTCCGGCGCCCGAGAGCCTGCTCGAACACCTGTACGTGCACATCGCAGACCTTCTGGACCTGCTCCACCGGAACGCCCTCAGCGATCAGGGACTGCTCCATCTGGGCGATCTCCTCGGGACTGACGTTGCGGATCAGCCCGGCGAATCGCTTCTGCACCGACTTGATATCGCTTCCCTCATGCAGATCCTTCACGATCTCCTTGAGCTGCTGCTGCCGGTACTCGGCACTACCCTTTTGAACCTCACTCATATCTTCCCTTTCTCCTTACCATCAGTATAAACAATAACCCGACTTCCTGCTTACCCGAAGGATCGCCCGGAATCCGGCAACCCGGTAGCAATTGCCGCCAAGCGGACCACCGCTCCCACATCGAATATCATCAATTCTGAGTCAACTGGTATTGATTCAGGTCAAGACTGCCCGGCGCACGCAAAATAAAACAGGTACCGGGATCCCCAGGGGGGCCCCCCTGGGCGGGCTCCCCTGGGCGGGCCCCCCGATCCCGGTAACGCTCAATTCCTCGAGCTCAGCTCGGTTTGATGGTGATCTTGCGGGGTTTCTCCGCCTCTCTGCGATGGAGGTTCAGAGTCAACACCCCGCCTTCGAGACTCGCTTCGATCTTGCTGCGGTCGATCGTGTCATCCAAAGTGTACGCCTGCCGGAAGGTCCCGGAAGGTCGTTCCCGCATGAGGTAGGTTCCTTCACCAGCGCCCGCCTCACGCTTTCCGGTGATTTTCAGCTCATTGCCGTCAACATCGATATCGAGCTGGTCTTTGGCAACCCCCGGCATCTCGAGTTTCAGCGTGACCACGCCTGCCTCTTCCTCGCAGATGAAGCAAACCGGTCGGATGAAGCGATCCTGCTCCTTCTCTCGTTCTTTTCGTATCTCTACATCTTTAGCCATGGGATGCCTCCTTCCTACTTCGTTTTCAGCTCGATCCGCTTGGCCTTGGCTTCCTCTCGCTTGGGAAGCTTGATCTTGAGAACCCCGTTTTTGAAGGAAGCCTCAACCTTGTCTGCGTCCACGACCGAGGGAAGAGAAATGGTCCTCTGGAAATTTCCCTCCCAGGTCTCTTTTTTGTAAACCTTTCGTTTTTCCGACTTCTGCTCGGTTTTTTTCTCCCCCTTGATGGTGAGAACCCCCGAGGCGATGCTGATATCGATATCTTTCTGGTCGATACCGGGCAGATCGCACTCAACCGTGAAACTGTCGGGGTGCTCGACTACATCGATCGCCGGAGAAATCCTCCTGTCAAACAGCCCCTGGGTTTCCGGGAATCTGGGGAAATCGAACAGATCATTGATTTGCCGCTGGAGCCAGTCAAAGGTGCCCACAGGCTCCAGATCCCTGTCGTACCAACGTATCAAAGCCATATCACACCTCCTACCTACTGCAATGGTTTCTATTAATTAACATTCAAAAAGTATGCCATTTCCCTTCGACGCGTGGCTTATAATTCTATGCATTGTATAGAAATACCCATCAGGTTTTTGTTTCCGGACCTGACTGAACCACGCTCGACCCCACTCGGGCCATTTTGCCACAGATAAGAAGTTCCGATATCCCGAGTAGGTCAATATGACCCAAATCCCGTTCGGACACTTCCGATGCAGCCGCTTCTGGCGTACAATTCGATACAGGTATGAAACCAATCAGCAAAGTTACGATTGTTATTTTAACCGTTTTCCTCTCGAGCGCCCCTCTGTCGTGGACGAACGAGACTCCAGCCGAATCTACAGCCCCTGACACGGCCGGAGACGCCGCTCTGCACGTGCTGGCCGGCGTCTCCGGCGCGCTGCTCGTGAGCGCCGTGGCCTATCCACTCGTGAATCTGGGTTCTAATCATCGCAATGCTGTGCTGGTTGCAGGTTTGGGTGTGGGTGGGGCGTTCCTGCTGGGTATCGCCAAAGAGCTTTTGGATCTGAGCGGATGGGGACAACCCGAGTTGTCCGATCTGCTGCTGACCCTGGGTGGAGGATTGCTGGCCGGGACCCTGGTATACGCCGTGACCTGCCAGCAACCCGGCTATGAGGAGGGAAGTGTGGGAATTTCAGCGGTGTACGGCGCCTTTGCGCTGATCCTCTCCCTTCCCGTGGGAGAGAACCTCTGCCGGCGCACTAGACTTTCTTTACGATCTCGATCGTGAAGTTGCTGGCCAAAGCGGCAATCGCGCCGACCGCCGCCAGAATAGGAGCAACCACCATACCTACCACGCCGAGGGTCAGGGGGATCTCGATATAGGTCTCCCCACTGTCATTCTTGATGATGATCCGGCGGATGTTTCCCTCGTGGATCAGCTCTTTCACCTTTTTCAGCAGATCCTCACCTTTGACCTTGACTTCCTCAATCTTTTCCGGCATCGAGTACCTCCCTATAGTATTTCTACTAATATACTAACACCGTACACGCTTTGAAAATGCACCCTGGTTCGCTTTTTTTACAGAACTCGCTGGACGAAGCGCAGGCACGCTTCTGCACCCTCCCGGTAGAAATCCTGATCGGGGTACATCGTGATGTGCTTCAGGTGCATCTTGAGGTTGTAGATGTTCTTGCGCAGTTCGAAGCTCTCATCCCGGGGAAAGGCGCGCCAGTAGCGGTCGTAGAACCTGTCGTTCGCCAGGCCGAACATCTGCATGAAGGACAACTCTCTGGCATAGTCGGCCCAATAACCGGGAATATCGATGTAGCCGCTGACAAAGGGACGTCCGGGATAGCCGGAACCCTCGAAATCGACCATGACATTCCCCGACCAGATATCGTAGTGGGTCAGAGTGCTGCGCCGCCCGATATCCAGGGCTACGGGAAAGCGGAGACGAACCCGCTCGATCTGCCGGAGCAGATCGGGGGCCACCAAACCGCTGGAGTTGACCTCGGCGAACACCGCGTCGAAGCGGGGCAGCCAGAAATCCGCCCAGCTCTGATAGCGGCCGCCCTCCCCCACCTCGACACCCCCGAATCCGCTGCTGCGCTCTTTATGCAGCTCGATGACCTGGGCTGCGATCTGATCCGTCAATCGGTCGATCCCCTCCCGGCCAAGCAGCCCGAACACCCGATGCAGCACCACCCCGGGAATCCGGGTCATGACCAGCAGCGTACCCGGAAGGAGTCGGCCCGACGTGTCGATCAGCAGGGGGCGGGGAACCGGCACGGACGTGTGACTGGCAAAGTAGCCCAGCACCCGATACTCGCGAATGATCTTCTCGTCCCTGTCCTCCGGGCTGATCTTACAGACGATCTGCGCTTCCCCGGAGGAGAAGGATACGCCGATTACCCGGTTCCAGCAGCCGCCGCTGAGGACCTTGACCGCCTCTATATGAAACTCTCCGGTCGGGGCAGCCGAGGGATCCCCGGCACTATCGCCGGCGCCATCCACCATTCCGGCCAAAGCCAGTTGGGCGACGGCGGCAAGCCGCTCCCTCGTCAAGAAAGGATCGATTTTCTTCCGGAGGATTTCTTCGCGGACGTTCAAACCGTTAACAGCTGGAAATCGGGTTTCACTTTGTGGGCACCCAAATTTATCGCCTCCGCATCGGCACCCAGAGCATAGGCCACCAGCTCGGCGATGTGGAACACGGGAATCACCCGCCGATCCTTGTCTTTGCGGCTCAGGAGCAGCTGACCCGTATCGAACTGGGTGAAGCAGGCGGGGCAGGCAACCGAAATGGCCTGCACCCCGGCCTCGTTCATCCAGTCGAGCTTCTCCGCCGCAATCTTCAGGCTCTCCTCGTTCCTGCCCGCGTTGATATTGAGGGCCGCGCCGCAGCACATATCCTGGCGGTTGTACTCCACGATATCCGCTCCCAGCACCTCGAGAATCAGCTCCATGGTCTCCGGCAGGGGGTACCGGCCGTTGGAGGAATCGTGGTTCATGCTCCCCGCCGGCCGGTAGTAGTGGCAGCCGTAGTGGGTCCCTACCTTCAGTCCGGTCAGGGGACGGACTATCGACTGTTCCAGACGATCGAGCATCTGCTCCTGGGAGAGCAGATCGGGAAGATGAAAGATGTGCATGGTACCCTGGTACTTCTTGCCGAGTCGTTCCAGCATGCCGTGAACGAACAGTCGTTTTTTCTCGTCCTGGGCCAGAATATGGTTGGTTTCCCGCAGGGTGTTGGTGCAGCCGGCACAGAGGGTCACCACATCCAGCCCCTTTTCCTCGGTCAGACATAGATTCCTGGCCGCCAGGGCCAGCCAGGCATCGAAATGCACAACTTTGAGGCCGATCGGGGCCGGGCAGCAGCCGAACTTCACGTCCACCAGCTCGATACCCAGTTTGGGGGCAAGGTAGCGCATGGCCACCTCCATGCCCGGGTACTTGATCGGTATGACACAACCCGTGAAAATCGATATCTTCATGCTACAGGTCCAGGATCTCCTCCAAGCCGGCCTCGCACAGAATCGAGCGGATCTCCGCGGTGTCGGGATGTTTCAAAGGCTTCAATCCCAGCTGCTCCCGGATCCGATCGGAATGCGAGGTAGCCTTGACCGACCACCCGGTCTCGGCCATGAGCTTGATGTTTTCCTTGAGCGGCCGGGGCAGGTTCCCCCTCCTGGCGGCCAGGTTCATAATGTGGGTGAGCAGGCCGCTGATCGTTATCTCATGGGGGCAGCGCTCCTGACAGGCGTGGCAGGTCGTGCAGCACCACAGCTTCTCGTCGGCCAACACCTCTTCCTGCTCCCCGTAGAGCATGTAGCGCAGGATGATCTCCCTTGGATTGAAGCCGTCGACCACCTGGGCTGCGGGACAGCTGCCCGTGCAGATCGCGCACTGCAGACAGCGGTAAAACTCTTCCTTATCGTACAAATCGAGGGCTTTTGCCACTCACCTGCTCCTTCCCGCCTCCACCGGAATTTTCCTCTTCCGGTCCGGCATATCGGAACCGTCTGTTCCCCCCCGCTTCTGTAGGCGCTGCTCCGTTTTTTTCTCCCGCTCTCCGAAGACCTTCATACCTCTCTTGATCTCTTCCTGACCGACAGTTTTCAGTTTTTTCTGCATTGCCGTGATCTTTTCCTGGAAACGCTGTCCCTCCGCGGCGCTCACCCACACCAGCTGCAGGCGCTCCGGGTCCAGTCCGCCCTGCTCCATGATCTTGCGCAGGCGGCGAAACCGTTTCTCCGTGTACGTGTTCGAGTCGATGTAGTGACAATCCCCGATGTGGCAACCGGATATCAGAACCATGGCCACCCCCCGGGCGAAGGCCCGTTCCACGAAGCGCATGGAGACCCGCCCGGAACACATCGTGCGGATGATCCGCACCTCGGGGGGATACTGCATGCGGCTCACCCCGGCAAAGTCCGCTCCGGCGTAGGAGCACCAGTTGCAGTTGAAGGCCAGGATCTTCTTGTCGGATTCGTACTCGGTAAAGGCATCGATTTGAGCAAGGATCTGCTCGTCGGTGAAATGGCGCATGGTGATGGCGCCGAACTGGCATTCCGCTCCGCAGGTGCCGCAGCCTGAACAGGCGGCTTCCACGACCACGGCCTTCTTGTTCTCGTCGAGATAGATCGCTTTATAGGGGCAGACCTTGGTACAGGCGCCGCAGCCGGTACAGGCCTCCGCAGCCACCCTGGCTGTGATCGCTTCCACCGTAACCTTTCCGCGGCGCATGATGATGTTCGCCCGGGCTGCGGCCGCTGAAGCCTGGGTCACGGAATCCTTGATGTCCTTGGGCCCCTCGGCGCAGCCGGCCAGAAATACCCCCCGGGTGGAGGTGTCCACGGGTCGGAGCTTCGGATGGGCCACCATGAAGAAGCCCCCGGAGGTCAGGGAGAGGGTCAGGAAACGGCGTACCAGATCGCTCCCCGTGCTGGGCTTCAACCCCACCGAGAGAATCGCCAGCTCCACTTCGATTTCATAGAGCTTGCTCAGCAGGGTGGATTCCCCCACCAGCCGGAGATTGCCGCCCGCCAGAGGAATGATCTCCCCCGGTAGCCCGTGGATGAACTGCACCCCCGCCTTCTTCGCCCGCTGGAACAGATCCTCGAATCCTTTGCCGAAAGCCCGGATGTCGATGTAGAAGACCGTGATCTGGGTGTCGGGCCAGTGCTCCTTGATCAGCAGGCTGTCCTTGATCGTGTTCATGCAGCAGACATTGCTGCAGTAGGGATTGGTCTTGCTCGAGCGGGAGCCGACGCACTGGATGAACGCCACGCTTTTGGGAATCCGGCTATCCAAGGGGCGGATCAGGTTCCCCCCGGTGGGCCCGCCCGCGTTGATCATGCGTTCGAACTCGAGGCTGGTAATCACATTCGGGGCCCTGCCGTACTGGTACTGCGGAATCTCCCGGGCATCGAAAACATCCACCCCGGTGGCCACGACGATAGTCCCGACCTCGAAACGTTCCTCGATTTCCCGATCGCTGAAATCGATGCACCGGCGCTCGCAGGCCTCCACGCACTTTTCGCAGACTCTGACTCCCTCCCGGTTCAGGCAGAGATCCATGTCGATCACATAGGTGGCGGGAACCGCCTGGGCGAAGGGCAGGTAGATGGCGTTGCGGGTAGCCAGGCCGATATCGAACTCGTTGGGGGCGAACTGGGGACAGACCTTGGAGCACTCGCCGCAGGATGAACAGTCGCTGGTTACGTAGCGGGCCCGGTGACGCACGGTCACGCTGAAGTTCCCGACGTACCCCGAGATATTGGTGACCTCGGTCAAGCTCATCAGCCTGATTCGGGGATGACGGCCCGCCTCTGCCATTTTCGGTGCCAGAATACAGATCGAGCAATCCATGGTGGGAAAGGTCTTGTCGATCTGGGCCATGCGCCCGCCGATAGAGGGTTCCTTTTCGACCAGAATGACCTCGTATCCGGAATCGGCAAGGTCCAGAGCAGCCTGGATGCCCGCCACCCCGCCGCCGATGATCAACGCCTTTTGAATCACCGGGATATCCACTTCCTCCTGGGGCTCGAGCAGCCGGGCTCGGGCAACGGACATGCGCACCAGGTCTTTGGCCTTCTCCGTAGCCTCCTTCTTGTCGTGCAGATGGACCCAGGAACAGTGCTCCCGGATGTTGGCTATCTCCAGGAGATACTGGTTCAATCCGGCGGCCTGTATGCAGCTGCGGAAGGTCGGTTCGTGCATCCGGGGTGAACAGGCCGCCACCACGATGCGGTTCAGGCCGTGTTCCGCGATATCCCTTTTGATCTTTTCCTGCCCCGGTTCGGAGCAGGTGTACAGCTGGTGTTCGGCATACACCACGTTTTCCAGCTTCGAGGCGTGCAGCGCCACAGCTTCGCAGTCCACCGTAGCGCCGATGTTCAGACCGCAGTGGCAGACGTACACGCCTATCCGAGGTTCTGCTGCAGCCGAGTCTTCGTTCTCAATCACCTGCGTTTCGTTCGCCACTGTTCACTTCCCTTCTGCCGTCGCTACACCATGATCGTATCCGGCCTGGAGAGCCGAGAGGTTCAGACTTTCCGTTCCCTTGGGAATCGAGTCCAAAACCGCCTTCTTCATGGATTCCAGGCTCACGATTCCTGAAACCGCCGTGACGAATCCCAGCATCACGATGTTGGCAACGATCACCCTACCCAGCTTCTCCGCTATGCCCGTGGCCGGTACCCGGCGGATCGTCAGGGAGCTTCTCTGCGGCAGGGTCTTGACCAGATCTTCGTTGACCAGCACCAGAGCCCGCTCCCCCGTATCGGATCCGTAGGTGCGGGAGGCTTCCTCGGACATCAGTACCAGAACATCCGGAACTGTCACGCGGGGATAGTTGATTCGATCCCTGGAAATGACCACATCGGCGCTGCAGGCTCCTCCGCGGGCTTCGGGTCCGTAGCTCTGCGTCATTACGGCATTCGCCCCTTCGTAGAGGGTGACCGCCTTGCCGAGGATCATGCCGGCCAGCACGATCCCCTGACCGCCGAAGCCGGCCAGGCGTACACCGGTCTTTGCAACGCTTCCCATCACTTCCTCGCCTTGTTCACCACGCAGCTTTCCCACATGTCCATGAAGGTCGGCTTCTCGATATCCACGAATTTGCCGACCGCGACACGGCCCTTGAACGGCAGCGCAGTATTTTCCGGATCCAGCTCGGCGGCAAGGTAGGAGTTGTCCCTATAGAACCGCATCAGGTCGAGGGTGGAGCCGAGCTTGTTGCGCCGGGCGAAGCCGGTGGGACAGGGGGAGATGATTTCGATGAAGCTGAAGCCGCGCTTGTTCATCCCTTCGATCATGGCATCCCGCATCTCGTAGGTGTGCAGCGCCGTCCAGCGGGCCACGTACACCGCTCCGGCCGCCTTGGCCAGATAGATGAGATTGAAGGGATGTTCGGCGCATCCGTAAGGGGTCGTGGTGGTCCGGGCTTCCAGAGGCGTGGTCGGTCCTCCCTGGCCCCCCGTCATGCCGTAGTTGAAGTTGTTGATACAGATCACCGTAATGTCGATGTTGCGCCGGGCGGCGTGGATGATGTGATTCCCGCCTATTGCGAATAGATCCCCGTCGCCGCTGAACACCACGACTTTCAGCTCCGGGTTGGCGAGTTTGAGGCCCGTGGCAAAGGGAATCGCCCGCCCGTGGGTCGTGTGATAGGTGTCCAGATTGAGGTAGCCGGCGGCCCGTCCCGAGCAGCCGATCCCCGAAACGACCACGGTCTTGTCGCAGTCCAGCTGTCCCTTTTCCAAAGCCCGGACGAAGGCGGTGAAGGCGATACCGATGCCGCAACCCGAGCACCAGATGTGGGGAATCCGGCCTTCTTTGAGAAATCGATCCAATGGATGATCGCCGTGTCCCTTCTGCCAGTTTCTCTTGTCCGCTTTGAGCTCCTGCAGGGGCAGCAGTTTCTGAATCAACACAGCGCCTCCTCGACGATCGGAAAAAGCTCATCCGGGGTGAAGATGCGCCCGCCCATGAATCCGGCCAGCACGGTCTCCGAGAAGCTTTGAGCGCATCGCTCTACCTCATAGGCAATCTGGCCGCTGTTGATCTCCGCCACCACGAAGGCCTTCACCCTGCCCGAGCGCGCCAGCTGCCGGATCCGCTTTTCCGCAAACGGCCAGACCGTGATCAGGCGAAGCATTCCCACCTTCATGTCCAGCCGCCGCGCCTGTTCGACCACTTCCCTGCTCGTACGCGCCGAGCATCCGTAGGAGACCACGATCACCTCCGCATCCTCGACGTACAGCTCTTCGGTTCGTACGATCTCATCGGCATGGTCGCGTATCTTGCCTACCAGACGCTGTACCAGACGCTCCTGCGCCTCCGGGGTGATTACCGGATACCCGTACTCATCATGGGTCAGACCGGTGGCATGAATATGATACCCCTCTCCGGCGAACACCATGGGCGGCACCTCGTTTTCCCCAGGCGAGAAGGGTACAAATCCTCTCTTCGGCGGTTTGCGCCTCCGTCGAGCCGGCTGCACGAAAGACTCCGCCGCAGGGATGGTCACTTTCTCGGTCATATGTCCGACCACCTCGTCACTCAGGATCATGACGGGGGTACGGTACTTATCGGCCAGATCGAAGGCTTCGTAGGTCAGCTGGAAGGCCTCCTGGGGGGATTCCGGGGACAGTGCGATTACCTCGTAATCACCGTGGGAGCCCCAACGTGCCTGCATCACATCCTGCTGTCCGACCAGAGTGGGCAAACCCGTAGACGGTCCCCCCCGCATGATGTTTACCAGCACACAGGGGACTTCGAGCATCGCGGCCAGACCGACGTTTTCCATCATCAGGGAGAAGCCCGGCCCGGAGGTGGAGGTCATGGCTCTGGCTCCCGCGCAGGAAGCGCCGACTACCGCGGCCATGGAGGCCAGCTCGTCCTCCATCTGGATGTATACCCCCTCCACCTGGGGCAAACGCATAGCCATCCGCTCGGCTACTTCCGTGGCCGGGGTGATGGGGTAGCCGGCGAAAAAGGTGCATCCCGCCGCCACCGCCCCCTCGGCGCAGGCCTCATCGCCATTCATGAAATGGGTGCCGGAAAGGAGCTTCAGATCGCTCCTGCGCGCCGTCACAGATCGGCCTTCCCGATCTCGGAACTTTGGCGGTGTCGCTGTCTTCTGGAGATCTTCTCGATGTGAATGACGTCCTGTGGTTGAAGGGGTCTGCGTTCGGCTACGGTGCAGTAAATGGCAAACTCAGGGCACACGGTCTCGCAGAAGCTGCAATTGATGCACCGTCCCT
>CAZPQC010000022.1:0-36189 GCA_964588525.1 uncultured Spirochaetaceae bacterium | reverse complement strand
GCTCCGGAATTTCCGGAGTTTTTTTTTAACCATTGAGGTATCAAGAGGAGAGCCTTTGGCTCTCCTCTTTTTTGTGGCTGTTCAAAAGGGCTGTTCCCTCGGTCGGGGACAGCCCTTTTTTTACGGCCGGCCGTCGGCTGGGACCCGTTCCGGCATTCCTGGTCTGGGCGGCCCGCGCAGGGTGGCCCGCACAGGGCGGCCCGCACAGGGGTGATTAGCAAACCAACAGCGGGAGGGAAAAATGAACAGGAACTTTTTTAAACACCTGGAATCGACCTGTAGGGAAAAGCAGAGCCTTCTCTGCATCGGCCTGGACCCGCGCTTCGAGCACACGGATCCAAAAAGTGCGGCGCGCTTGGCTTTGAAGCGGAACCGGGAGGTAATCGAGCAGACTCTACCGTACGCAGCCTGCTACAAACCCAACATCGCCTTCTACGAGGCATACGGTCCGGCCGGGATGGAAGCACTGCGCGCTACTCTCCATCTGATCCCCGAAGGCACACCGGTGATCCTGGACGCTAAACGGAACGATATCGGCCAGACCGCTTCGGCCTATGCCCGGGCGATCTTCGAGCACTTCGCCGTCGATTCGGTCACGCTGAATCCCTATTTGGGGCGGGAGTCGATTCAGCCCTTCCTCGCCTACGAGGGCAAGGGTCTGTTCCTGCTCTGCCGCACCTCCAACCCCGAATCCGGAGACCTCCAAAGCCTGGAGGTCAAACAGAGGCACATCGGTAGAGCAGGCGGCCAAACGAGCTGCCCCCTGTACCTCGAGATAGCCCGGGAGGTGTGCAGCTGGTCCCCCGACATCGGGTTGGTCATCGGGGCTACCGATCCCGAAGCCTTGGAGACGGTTCGGGATCAGCTTCCCGGCGCTTGGATCCTCTGCCCCGGCATCGGGGCTCAAGGCGGCAGCATGGCGGCCGCCATCCGGGCGGGACTGCGGGAGGACGGCCTGGGACTCCTTCTGGTCGTGGGAAGGAGCATCTATCAGGATGCAGATCCCGGACGGCAAGCCCGGCAGTTTTGCGAACGCATCAACTGGGAGATCGCCGGTTCGAGAAATCATCACCAAACTCGAAGCTTGAAGAGAGAAATCCGCCGGATCGCTCTTCTAGAACAGATCATCGAACAGGGCTGTCTCAAGTTCGGATCCTTCCGGCTGAAATCCGGAAAGATTTCTCCCCACTACCTGGATCTTCGCCGGATCATCTCCAGCCCCGGGCTTCTGGCCGGTGTGGCCGAAGCCTACGAGCTGCTGCTGCGTCCTCTGACATTCGACCGCATCGCCGCCATCCCGGTGGCCGCTGTTCCTCTGGCCGCCGCTGCCTCTCTGCGTCTGGGAAAGCCCTTCATCTACCCCAGGATCACTGCCAAGGACCACGGCACGGGAAACTCGATCGAAGGCTTCTTCGCACCCGGGGAGCGGGTCGTGCTGCTCGACGACGTGATTAGCTCCGCCCAGAGCAAGCTCGAAGCCATCGCGATCCTGGAAGCCGCCGGCCTGGAGGTTACCGACCTGGTCGTCCTGGTCGACCGGCAGAGCGGCGGCCGGGAGGAGATCGAACGCCGGGGCATTCGCTTCCACGCCTTCGCGGGAATTTCAGAACTGCTGGAACTGGCCCGCTCCCGGGGTCTTGCCGCAGAGCGCCTGAACGAGGAGGTGAACACATGATGCGGAAACACCAGATCCTCCACCGTCTTGGGTCAGGGGGTTTCAAGCTGGCCACAGTCTCCGGAATCCTGACAACCCGTCCCGGCATGATCGATTGGATCGACCGCATGGTTCCGGAAATTGAAATCATCACCACGAAGAGCTATCAGATACACGCCAATCCGGGCTATCGGGAGCCGGTTCTCCTCGAGAAAGAGGTAGGCTGCTTCGCCAACGCCGTGGGTCTGCGAAACCCGGGAATGGCGGCAGGAATCAGGGAGCTGACCGACCTGCGCCGGAAGCACGGGCTCCGCAGCCTTCTCAACGTCTCTCTGTCCGCCAACTGCATCGAGGACTTTATCGAACTGGCCAGATGTTTCGCACCCGTGGCGGATATCCTGGAACTGAACTTCTCCTGTCCCCATGCGGCCAGTGGTTACGGGTCCAGTATAGGAAGTGACCAGCGGGTCGTCTCGGAATATATCCGAGCGATTCGCGGTGCTACGACAGCCCTGCTGTTCCCGAAGCTCTCACCCAACGTGGCGAACATTGCAGAAATCGCCCAAGCCGCCGTTTCTGCCGGAGCCGAGGGCTTAAGCGCGATCAACACGGTGGGACCGGAGCTGTTCCGGGAGCCCGGCAGCGGCAAACCGATCCTTTCCAATCCGAACGGCGGCAGGGGCGGAAAATCCGGAGAGTGGATCAAGGAAAAGGCGATCCGGAGCGTGGCGGAGATCCGCAGAACCGTCGGCCCGCACATTCCGATTATCGGGATCGGCGGGGTCTCCTCGGCGGAGGATATCCGCAGGATGCAACGGGCAGGGGCGAACGTGGTTGGCCTTGGAAGTGTCATTGCCCGGGTTCCCCGCCAGGACCTCATTCCCCTCTATATCGGGGCGTTGCGAAGGGACTTTGAAGAGGGAGGCGAAAGCGCGGACACCTTCCTGTCCACCGAGCCGCTGATGGAATACCGAACTTCCCGGATACGGGAAATACGGGAATTCGGTGAAACGCTCCGGATGATCATCCTGGAGGGCGAGTTGAACGCTTCCGCCAGCCAGTACGCCTTCCTGTTTCTTCCCGGCTCCGGGGAAAAACCGTTCTCCATCGCCTGCTGCAGGCCGGCTACTTTTCTGGTTCGCAGGCGGGGTCCGTTCACCGAGGCCCTGTTTCGATTGAAAGCGGGGGACCGGCTCCTGCTGCGAGGCCCCTATGGGGCGCAGATGGCGGACAGCACCAGGCCGAAGGCCTATATCGTTGCCGGAGGCACGGGAATCGCCCTGGCTCCGTTGTTGACCCAGGCCCTCGTCGCCCGGGGTAAAGAGGTTACACTGCTTTTCGGATCGACTCGAGAGGAGGATCTGGAGATCCTGTCCGCACTGGATCTGCCCTCCCGGCAAGCAGCGGTCGCGGACCGGGGCCGGCCGGCACGGATCTTGGACCACCTCCCGCGACACCTCGACGGACCGGCTGCGGAGGACAGCTGCTTCTACAACGTCGGGCCTCAGGGATTCCTGGCCCGGGCCTGCCGCCGGGAACTCGCCCTGGGTGCTGCGCCCTCGGAGATCTACCTGTCCCTGGAAACCCCGTCTCTATGCGGGGTGGGATTATGCGGATCCTGCGAATGCGGAGGCCGGCTGCTCTGCAAAGAGGGAACGTTTGTAAGCCTGCAGCACCTGGAGAGACATGGCCTGAGTCCGGAAACCTTTCCGGATCCGCTGCCGGATAAGGCGCACCTCTCATCCGCCCGCCGGTCCGCCGGCCGCCGGGAAGCTCCGCTGCTGAGCAGCTAAGTGTCTCTGTGCTTCCCGGCCAGCGTCTCCGCGACCCGAAAGATCATGATCCACGCCCCCGCCAATCCGAAAGCTGCGATCAACAGGGGAGCCGTTTGCAAGCCAAGACCCTGAGCAACCACCCCGATCAGCAGAGCTCCTGAGGTTGCCCCGATATCACCCATCAGGTGCCATATGCCCAGAAACTCGCCGGTGGATACGCGGGGGGAAAGATCCGCACCCAGGGTCAGGACAATTCCGCTGCCCAGACCATTGCCGATTCCGGCCAGCAGGCTCACCAGCAACAACCCGGAAAAACCCCCGGTGAGCGGAATCAGGGCCAGGCCGACTGATTGGATGAGCAGGCAGGGAACGGCCGACCACTTTCGGCCGAGGCGATCCATGAGGATACCGGCTGGATAGACCAGAACCAGCTCAATGGCCCTGGAGAGGCCAAAGATCAAGCCGATTGCCGCCACGTCCAGCGCTATGCGTTCGCCCCACAGGGGAATAAGCGTCTGCCGGCCGATACGCAGCATCTGCAGCGTGATCACCACCAGACCGGCGATAAGAAACGACCGCCCCTTACCCTGCAGCGTTCGCAGGAAGGGAATGCCCGGAGCCTGGAAAGGCTCACCTCTGCGCTCCCGGCTCCGCAGGCGGTAATGGGAGGCTCCGATCAAGAGAAAGATCACCGCAAGCAAGCATACCAGGGCCTGACCGAAGTAAACGGAATGCAGACCGTAGATCTTGCCGATGTAGCCGCCGGCTATCGGTCCAAGCACCCAGCCGACCCGTGCCGTCCCTCCCACGAAGGCCATGGCCCGACCGCGCCGATGGGATGGCAGGTTCTGACGGATGTGGGTCTGAACGGAGAGCATCCACAATACGTTCACCGCCCCCATGGCAAGAGTTAAAAACGCCAGGGGTACGAGCCTTCCCACGAATCCCGTGGCAAAAGCTGTCAACGCGGCGGCCACGGCGGAAAACAAGAGGACCGGCAGCCTGCCCACCCGCGAGATGATCGCCCCGGCGGGCAGATCGAACAGCAGGGACCCTGCGCCGCGCATGGAGACGATCACACCGGTGACGCCCAGTCCCGCGGCCAGGGAACGGGCAAAGAGGGGAAGCACGGGAACAATCATCCCGTACCCGAACATGATACACAATGTGGGCAGGTAGAGGGGCAGAATCAGAGAGGCGAGGCCTATCTCGCCCGGTGTTTTTTCACGATTCATCTTGGCGGGACTATCCGAGATGAGAATCTTTCACAACTAGAGAAGCCCTACCTTGTCATTGAACTCTTCGATAAGGGCATCGATCGGATCGATCTGCTTCTGGATCTTTTGCCAATAATCGGGCTCATACCACTGATCCATGATCTGTTCGTAGGTCTTTCCCTGCTGTTCTACCCAGGTGAAGTACTTGAGGTTGTGAACCCGCCGCCGATCCGAATAGGTGAGCTCCCGCAGGTTATCGGTACACACCCCCGCAAGGTAGCGGGCGAAATCCGCCGCAGCATTCACCTCCCCATAGGGCCCGAAGCTGGTGTGCATCTCTTTGAGCCGGCTTCCGTACAGCTCCATGGAATCGGTAAGCACGGTCAGGATCACCTCATCGCCGGTCAGCTCGTAGTACTTGGCGTATTTGATCGCGGATAGCAGATTACCGATACTGGAGAATCCGAGAAGATCGAGATTTTCCACCAACGATCCAGGCACGCCCCGCTGCAGCAGGTGTTTGCGTCCCGCTCGCTCGTTGAACAGCCGGGCCAGGCTGACCACGGCATTGTCGTCGATGGCCATGATCATGTCCGTATTTTTCAGGTTGTGGATCCACGGCACATGCTTGTCCCCGATTCCTTCGATCCTGTGGGCGCCGAAGCCGTTTTCCAACAAGGTCGGACATTGAAGGGCTTCGCTGGCCGCGATCCGGCTTCCCGGGTAGCGTGATTTCAGGTAGTCCCCGCAGCCGATCGTGCCGGCCGAGCCCGTGGCAATGGCCATCCCGTGGTAGCTCTGCCCATCTTCGAGCTCCCGCTCAAGCACCTCTTCCATGGCGTGTCCGGTAACATCGTAGTGCCAGAGGTAGTTGCCGAACTCGTCGAACTGGTTGAAGATGACCAGATCCTCTCCGGAGGCCTTGAGCTCCCGGCACTTGTCGAAGATCTCTTTGACGTTGGATTCGCTTCCCGGGGTCGCGATCACCTCCCCGGCGACCCTGGACAGCCATTCGAAGCGTTCCCGGCTCATCTCTTCGGGGAGGATGGCCACCGAATCGCAGGCCAGCAGAGTCGAGTCGTAGGCCCCGCCCCGGCAGTAGTTGCCGGTAGAGGGCCAGACCGCCTTCTGGGAGGTCGGATCGAACTGGCCGGTAATCAGGCGCGGAACCAGACAGCCGAAGGCGGCCCCAACCTTGTGCGCCCCGGTGGGAAACCATTTCCCCACCAGAGCGATGATCCGCGCCGGCACGCCGGTCAGAGACTCGGAGAACTCCATATAGTTGACGAATCCGAACCCCCCGCCCTTGACTACGGGTTCGTTTTTCCAGGTTATGCGAAAGAGATTGCGGGGGTGGATATCCCAGAGACCTATGCCTTTCAGCTCCTTATTTATCGCCTCCGGAATCAGACTCGGATCCTTCATCTCAGCAAAGGTCGGTATAATGATATTCCGCTCCCGGGCCCGCTCCACGGTGCGCTCCAGTTTCTCGTGAACTATCCCCAGGTCGATCATTACTTAAGTCCTCTCTTTCCGATCGGCGAAGACGCCCCCGGTAATTGTTAAACCGAATTCCCCTTTTCCACAAGCCTCCGCGGCAGCCCGCTTGCGGCACCGCTTCCTCTTAGGCCGAGTATTCGAGAGCATTGGCACCGCCATGGTCGCCAGGAACTCATCCCCCCATAAAAAGTCGCTGCCGGGTTTTGAAAAACCGGTAGATTTACGATAAATTCAGTAATAGCATGAGATCTCAGAAGAAAAGCACAGCCATCCTCCCCGCCGTGCTTGCCGCCCTGATGGCCCTCGCCACGCTGGGCTGTAACATCGACGCAGTTGCCGGGCGGTTCACCTACATCGTCAAATACGAGGTTACGGCAAACGCAGCGGTTACCGTCGATATAGACTATACCGGTGGAACGCCGATCGTTCCGCCCGGTCCCACCACAGTCAACATCACCAACCAGGATGTCGATGCTTCAACCCCATGGATCCTGGAGCTTCCAGCCGCCTTCAGCTACGCCGACGGTTACTTCTATCCGACGCTAACCGTGGTCGAGAACGCGGGAACATTTACAAGCGGTGAAACCGTGACCGCCAAGATCATCTGGAAGGACTACAGGTTCGATTTCCAGGAACAGGTTCTGTTGCTCGACACCGTGGATGGATCGGCCGCAGTCGAAACCATGACGCTCACCGGTCCCGAGCTTCCCCGCCCCTAGCCGATCGTTCCCGCTCCGTGATTCGCGCAAACCTGGCCGTCAAAATTCCGTGAATTCGGTCAAACTTTTCCAGCCGTAGTCTTGCGAAATTGCCCAGAAGCGATAATAGTATCCCAAGGGTATGGGAAAAACAGCGATCTCCAGCAACCGAGCTAAAAACCGCATCATTGACAACATCATCGATGCCATCGTAACCCGCCAGGACTTCCTCCTGCTGGGGCACAAAACCCCGGATGAAGACTGCATAGCGTCCATGGTCGCCTTTGCTCTCCTGGCGGCGAAGTTCTCGAAGCACATCTGCATCTATCTAGGAAAACAAATACACGAACACTTCCAGTACCTGCTCAATATCTGCACCTACAACTCGATCCCCATCCTCTATCAGGATGATACCCTTCCCGCGCCGATCGACACGGTGGTTCTGCTCGATACGGCAAAACGATCCATGATCGAGGCCAATACCCCAGTCAAGGAAATAATCGAAGACAAGGGCACACTGAAGATCGAGATCGATCATCACATCGGTTCGGACAGCGACTATTTCGGCCAGAACGACTACTGCCTGGTCACCGAGGCTTCCTCCTCCGGAGAGCTGGTGGGTCAGATCCTGCTCAGGCTCAAGGACAATGAGGAACTCCTCAAGCGTTTTCAGATCACTGATCTGGCCTCCCGAAATATCGTCCTGGCCATCCTGACAGGCATCATCGGGGATTCGAAGATGGGCATGTATCTGAAAAACGAGCGGGAGAAGGAGTACTACAGGGCCTTCAGCGCTATGTTCAACGAGATGCTCGCTCAAAAGACAACCCGTCGGACAAACTTCTCCGACATGCAGCAGGTGTTTCAGGAGATTCAAAGACTGTCGAGAAACGAGGAGATGTGCTTCAACTACTTCATCGAGCGCAAGCGCTTTTCAAGTAAGATAGGCTACGTCGTTTTGGGGGAGCAGGACATTGACAACTTGAGCGGGGAGTTCGACAACAGCACGATCGTCTCGGTAGCACGAGGCGTGGCGGATATCCTGGCGGAGGAGAGCAAGTGGCTGGGATTGGTCTGCTACTCCGATTCGCCGGACCAATCCGACCTGATTCAGTTTCGTCTGCGACGCAGCCACCTGTACAAGGCGATCGACCTGCGTACCGTTCTGAAGGCCTTTTCGATATCCAACGGTGGCGGACACGAAGGAGCCATTGGCTTTCGTATTCCCAAATCCGAAATCGACGATCTGGAGGACTACGTAGCCGATCTGATTCAGGGAATCGAGGATTTGATCGAAACCTGAGTCCAGGCGCGGCCTTTCAGGCGATTCCGGCGGCGAAATCGGTAGCCGAATCTTTTCTCTTGGCTTCGAGAGCCGCCAGTACCTGCTGGATTTTTCCGCTCTTCAGGAGCTTCCCAAAGGCCGCCACGATCTCCGGATCGAACTGCTTGCCGGCATTTTTCTCGATTTCCCGAAACGCACGACGGTGGCTCATCTTCTTTCGGTAGGGACGATCGCTGGTCATGGCGTCGAAGGCATCGGCTACCGAGATGATTCTGCCCGGGAGGGGGATCTTATCCCCGGCTATTTTCTCCGGATACCCCTGGCCGTCGAAGCGCTCGTGGTGGTGCAGGACGCAGGTCAGGGCCTGCTCGAGATAGGCGATATTACCGAGGATATGCTTGCCCATGGCAGGATGCTCCCGGATCTCCCTGGTTTCTTCGACCTCGAGGGGTCCGGGTTTCTGCAGTATCGCATCGGGCACGCCGATCTTCCCCACATCGTGAAGAAGGGCGCCGATCTCGATCGTGAACAAGTCCTCCTCATCCAGCCCCTTCTCATCGGCGATGCTCGTGGCGATGCTCATGGCAATCTTGGTAACCCGCTCCGTGTGCCCGCGGGTATAGGGATCCCGGGCCTCCAGGGTGTTCACCACGGCGTTCACCGTTTCCCGGTAGGCCTGTTTCAGCTCCCGGTTCTTGCGCTGCAGCTCGCTGATCATAAGCGCCCCGGTCCCCCGCAGCCGAGCGCTCTGTTCCCGCATCATGGCATAGGCTAATAGAGGGGCCTTTTTCAACAGAACGGCGAAATCCCGCCGGGAGATCTCCAGCAGCACCGTCGACTCCAGGGCCACGGCGCTCGCCGAACGGGGTCCCTGGTCTAGAAGCGCCATTTCCCCGAAGAATTCACCGTCGTATTGAACGTCCAGGACCATCTCTTTCCCGTCCTCCAATTTCTTGGTGATGGCCACCTTGCCCGTCCGAATGATGTAGAAGGTGTCGGCGACCGTATCTTCCCGGATTATGATCTCACCCTTGCTGTGCTTCCGTGTCGTCGCAAAGCGGGAGACCATGCGCAGATCCCGGTTAGACATTTCAGAGAAAAATTGAATGCTCCTGAGCTCCTCGAGTCCTGGTCTGTTCACGATTGCATCTGTTCCTACTCGAATTTTCGGCTCTTCTACCCTTTCTCGCTACCGGTGAGTTCGGGCTCACTCTTGCCGCGGTACAGCAGCATCGGCGGGATGAGGGTCCAGATCGCCAGGATAACCGACCCGTACCAGGGTTCGTAGATCGGGGCCTCGAGAAAGCGTACAGGACCCTGACCGAGCGCGTAGATCCAGACTACCATGGACAGTGTGGAAACCACCAGTTGTTTCCACGAACGAACGCCCATGGCCGTGTACAGGTACAGGGGCGTAATCCCTATGAGCAGCAGGCTGATCACCAGGTGGGGGATCAGGCGATCCGGCAGCACGCCCTGCAGAAAGAGGAACACGGCTATGATCTCGCTGGGAATGAGTTTCAGCAACGCTTTGATGAAGGAGTTGTCCTCCCGTTTAATAGCTCTGCCCATAGTCTCTCCTCCTTGCCCTGCAGTCCGGCGGTTTCTCAGCGCGTTCGCACGGGGATTCACGCATGATTCTACAGTTTCAGCAGTCGCTTCACCGCCTGCAAGGTTGGTTCAATCACAGGGACTTCCGGCACGACCCTTTGCACGGCGGTGATATCCTTGAGCCCGCTGCCCGTTGAAAGCACCAGCACCGGCTCTTCACTGCCAATCTGGCCTCTCTCCAGGGCCTGCAGGTACCCGGCATAGGCGGCGGCTGCTGCCGGTTCGGCGAACACCCCGACCCGCCCCAATTCAACCAGAGCGTGCAAGATCTGCTCGTCGCTCACCGTGATGTAAGCACCACCGGTTTCACGTGCCGCCCGTAAAGCTCGCACACCGTCGGCGGGCATGTCTACGCAGATGCTGTCCGCCAAGGTAGCCGCCCGTACCGCTTCGATCCGTTCCCAACCGGCCTGATATGCACGAGCTACAGCCGCCGACCCTTCAGCCTGAACGCCGAAGATACGGGGCTGAAAGACCAGCCAACCGAGATCCTCCAGGTCGCGAAAACCCTTGTGTATCCCGGAGATGATGTTACCGTCCCCAACCGAGACGAAGATGGAGAGGGGCACCCCTTGCGGAATCGCTATCGACCCCGCTCGCACGGCCTCCCAAATCTCCAACGCCGCCGTTTTCTTTCCCTCCGCCGTGAAGGGATTGTACCCGGTGTTGCGACAGTACCAACCCAGATCCTGAGATACCTCCAGGCTCAGTGCGGTTGCCCGGTCGTAGTTTCCTTCGACCAATATCACCTCGGCTCCATAGGCCAGCATCTGGGCGAGTTTTGCCCGGGGCGCGCTGCCGGGAGCAAAAACCACGGCGCGCAGCTGCAGGGCGGCAGCCATTCCGGCCAGGGCTGCTCCGGCATTGCCCGTTGAGGCGGTCACCACGGTCTGCGCACCGAGCTCACGCGCTCGGGCCGCAACCAGGGAGCTGGCCCGGTCCTTGAAGGAGGCGGTAGGGTTGGAGCCATCGTCCTTGAGCCAGAACGCTTTCAGCTCGTGCCTGGCGCGCAGAGCCGGCAGGCTGTACAGCGGCGTCCAACCCACGCTGCGCAGCGGAGTGCCCTGGGCGCCGGGATCGTCCACCGGAAGCAGGGGCAGATAGCGCCAGTGCGATCTCTCGTGATCCGGCCCGAGCAGCTGAGATGGTTTGACGGTTTTGCGGATCCGTTTCGAATCCAGAACGATATCCAGGCAGCCCTGATCCTTCGGACAGAGGTACAGCCCCTCGGACTCGCCGTATTCACTCCCGCATACGCTGCAGCGGTAGCCGGAAAACCTCATGCTCCTGCTCCTTGAAATCCTCTTCCTCAGGCTCGGTATTGCCCGATTCCAAAGGCCGCTTTGATCTCCCCCAGATACAGGCGATGGTAGTCTTTGGCCGGGTAGTTCTCTTCGATGAACCCGGCCAGAAAATGCTCGGGCTCGAAATCGTCGAAGTACATCTTGGAACACTCGATGATCAGATCCGCCTCTTCAAAACCCGGCGACCCGATGCTCTTGGAGGCGATGGGGGAGAGTCCGCATTCATCGATTTTATTGACATCCCTTCCCGAATGACTGCCGCAGTAGGCCACTGCCTCACTCTGCGCCGATGGGAAATGGCATATCGTAAAATCCGGATATTCTTCCATAAACTCGTACGTGTAGCGATGGGGACGCACAACGACCATGGCCATCGGCCGTTTCCACATGCAGCCCAAAGCGCCCCATCCTACGGTCATGGTGTTGAACCTGCCGGCCGAATGATCGCCACAGGTCAGCAGGAACCTCCCATCGCTCCAGGTTCCGTATACGGGAAGACACAGATGGGATAGTTGGATTTCCTCTCTTTTCATACATAACTCCTCGTGCCGCTTCATGGTTCTATGCTCCGCAGTATAGTACATTCCGATTTGGGTAGCCAACCTCAGGCTGCCTCATGCCGTCGCTCCCATCGACGGTCTATACCAGCAACCAATTCCGCCGAATGTCCCTGTCACAGAGTCCCCGCCGTCAGTTCCTTGACGCCTTGGATGGTTCCAATCTATCGTTGAAATGACAGCGACGGGGGGTGCGGCATTACCGCTCTTCGCTTGTGATGGATGACCGCGAAAGGGGTTCAATTTGAGCAGCCCAATTCGAGCGCCTGGAATCCGGGAACTCCGGAACATCTGGCTCTGCCGGCTCACCGACCGAGCGGTCCGGCCCGAGTTCTGTGATCTAACCTTTGGAAACGGCAAGATCGCCGAGATCCGGCCCGCCGACTACCGGCGCTACCTGCGACACGGTGCTCCCGGGCATTCCCCTTCCACCGCCGAATCCGGCGGTCCCGGGAAGCCGGCTGACGGCGTGATCGATGCGGCAGCGCGAGTGGCGACCCCGCCGCTGGTCAACTTCCACGATCACTTCTACTCCCGGCTAGCCAAGGGTCTGGCTCTGCCGGGTTCGATGCAGGACTTCCGCAATATCCTCAAGAACCTGTGGTGGCGTCTGGATCGGGCACTGGATGCGGATATGGTCGAGGCCTCTGTTCAACTCGGGAGTGCGGAATCCCTTCGAAGCGGCGTGAGCTACCTGTTCGATCATCACAGCTCTCCGAGCTTTGTCCGGGGCAGCCTGAGTGAGCTCGGGGGCATCCTCTCCGGGGCCGGATTGCGGGCTGTGCTCTGCCTGGAAACCTCGGACCGCAACAAAGTCACCGAGGCCTGCTTCGAAGAGCAGCGAGAGTTTATCCGCCGCTGTGCAGACTCGGACCTCAGAGGACTGGTGGGACTGCATGCCCCCTTCACCCTTTCAGATCAGACCCTGCGCAGGGCCGCCGACCTGTGCAACGAACTGGATACGGGTATCCACATCCATCTGGCCGAAGACGCCTACGAACAGCGCTACAGCCGGGACACATTCGCCTGTACGGCCGGGGTGCGTCTGGATCGTTTCGGCCTGCTCGAACACCCGGGTATACTCGCCCATGGGGTCCACCTGGAGGAGGAGGACTGGAATGCCCTGGTCCGGGGACAGTGCGCCCTGGCGCTGAATCCGGATTCAAACCTCAACAACGCCGTGGGGCTGGGCCGTTATACGGAGCTCCCCGATTCCCTTCCCCTGCTGGCGGGCACGGACGGAATGCACGCCTCTGCCTCCCGTTCGCTCAAGCAGCTGTTCCTGCTTCACCGCCACCAGGGCGGCGAGCTGTCGGAGAGTTTTGCTTTCATCCGCAGACTCTACTTCGACCAGGTACGTTTCGTGCGCCGGTTCTTCCCCGACTATCCCGATCTGAACCCGGGGGACCGGGCGGACCTGGTGGTCTGGGACTACCGGCCTCCCTCCCCCTTCGGCGCGGACACCTTCTGGGGTCATCTGATCTATGGCATCCTGGAGGCCCCCGCCTGGAGCGTCTGTATGCAGGGAAAAGCGCTGCTGGCCGACCGCAGGCTTCTCAGCATCGATTTCGAATCGGTAGCCCGGTCCGCGGCAGTCCAGGGAGAGCGCCTGTTCGAGAAGCTAGGAGTAACACATCATGGCTGATCTGAAAACCACCATCTGCGGTATAGAGTTCCCCAATCCCGTCTGGACCGCAGCGGGGCCCGGAGGAGCGGATGCCCCGATGCTGCTGCGGGCGGCCCGGGGGGGTGCGGGCGGGCTGGTGGCCAAGACCATCAGCATGGAGGGTGCCCGGGTTCCCACCCCGAACATCGTCTCCCCCTTCTTCGGAAGCCTGCTCAACGCCGAGCTGTGGTCCGAGCATGACTACCACCACTTCATCGACCGGGAGCTGCCCCAACTGAGGCATGCCGGGGTGCCGGTGATCGCCTCCGTCGGCTACAGCGCCGATGAGCTCGCCGTGCTGGGCAGGGAGCTTGAGGCGGCCGGTGTGGCGGACGCCGTGGAGTTCTCCATTCACTACGTGGGCAAGGATCCCGAAAACCTCAAGCGTCTGGCCGGGGCCTTGAAGGAAAACCTGACGATCCCGGTGCTGGCCAAGCTCAGCCCGGGGATAAGCGACCTGGAAGCGGCGATCCGCGTGCTCAACGACACGGTCGACGGCTTCGTGGCCATCAACAGCGTCGGGCCGGCCTTGGATTTCGATATCGAGACCCGGCAGCCCCGACTCGGAAGCGGGGACGGCCGCGGCTGGCTGTCCGGCGCAGCAATCCTCCCTGTGGCACTGCATTACGTGGAGGCCATCTCCTCCATGACGGACAAACCGGTGATCGGTGTGGGCGGCGTGCGCCGGGTCGAGGATGTGGTGAAGCACCTCATGGCCGGCGCATCGGCAGTCCAGGTGTGCAGCCTGGCCGTGCTGAAAGGACAGGAGGTATACGGCAAACTGGCGGCCGAGCTTTCCGAGTGGCTGGACGGCCACGGCTTCGATGATGTCGGGCAGATCATCGGTTTGTACCGCAGGCAAAGGCCGGACCCTGCACAAGTCCGGGAAACGGGTTTCCCGCAAATCGACTACGATCTGTGCAACCTCTGCCTGCTGTGCGAGCGCTCGTGCATACATCGAGCCATCCGCTTCGAGGACAGGGAGTTTCACCTGGACGAAACGCGCTGCGTGCGCTGTGGCCTGTGCTGTTCTCTGTGCCCCAAGGGCGCATTGAGCCTCGGGACCGGATAAAAGGAGGGAATATGGATCCCAAGCTGTTGAAAAACATTCAGACCCACGTCAAAGGCGCACAGGAGGAACTTGCCAATCTGCTTCAGCGTCTGATCCGCATCCGCAGCTACAGCGGAGAGGAGAAGGAGATAGTCGAGTTCATCCTGGACAAGATGCAGTACTACGGTTTCGACGATCAGCACTCGGATGGTCTGGGCAACGCGGTCGGGCGTCTCGGAGACGGACCGGTCAAGATTCTCTACGATGCCCACATCGATACGGTCCAGGTCACCGATGAGGAGAGCTGGACCTATCCGCCCTTCGAAGGTCGAATCGTCGACGGGATCATCTACGGCCGGGGTGCGGTGGACGAGAAAGCCGCCATGGCGGGATTCCTCATGGCCGGCAAGGTGCTGAATTCCCTCTACCCGAATGAAGGATTGCCCTTCAGTCTCTATGTTGTCGGCTCCGTTATGGAGGAGGACTGCGACGGGTACCCCCTGCGGCATCTCATCGAGCAGGAGGGCTTCGCTCCCGACTACGTGCTTCTGGGCGAGCCTACGGATCTCAAAGTATTTCGCGGCCAGCGGGGACGCATGGAGATGGAGATCACCACCACCGGGAAGTCCGCCCACGGAGCCCACAACCGCCAGGGGATCAATGCCATCTACAAGATGAACCCGATCGTGCGGGCTATCGAGAAGCTGGACCGATCTCTACCACCGGTTCAACCCCTTGGCCGTGGCTCCATTACGGTATCCGACATCCGCAGCCGCGGTCCCTCCCTCTGCTCGGTGCCGGATCACTGCCGCATTCATATCGACAGACGCCTCACCGTCGGTGAAACCCGGGAGAGCGCCCTGGCTCAGCTGGAGGAGATCGTGCAGAAAAACGGCGGAGAGGCGCTGGTAACGATCCCCGAGTATGAGGGCACAAGCTGGAAAAGCACCGAATTCACCCAGGAGGCCTACTTCCCCACCTGGACCATGGAGGAGGATCGTCCCCTGGTCCAGGCCGGTTTGGAAACCGCCCGCATGGTCATGGGTAGAAAGACCAAGAGCGGTTTTTGGAGTTTCTCGACAAACGGCGTAGCCACCGCGGGCCGGCATGAGCTGCCCACCATCGGCTTCGCCCCGGGAAAGGAAGAGCTGGCTCACTCCTCCCGGGAGGAGATCGTGCTTCAGGACCTGTTCAAGGCGACCGAGTTCTACACCCTGTTCCCTTTCGTGTTGACGGGCAAGACTTGATCCAAACGAAGATTGCGCTATGAAACTGACTTTACAATGTGGCCATATAGAGTATAAAAAGCTCTATCCGGAACCGAGAATGCTCACCACCGACGCCAGACTAAAACAAAATACGGCATCCCTTGATTTGGGATAACACGACCGGTACAAATTGGAAGTGAGGTAGATGTTGGGAACCCTGCCGAGTGTAAAGGAACAGGCCCTCGAAGACCTGGCCAAAACACTGGTCGATCAGAACAAGGCAAAAATCGCGATCCCGCCACTGGAAAACGGCCCGGGCTTCTGGTTTGGAGCGGGCAACATGGTGGAAGGCCCCGGGAGCTGTTTCTACCTCTGCGGTCGCTACCGGAACGCGGGGGACTCCCGGACCGGGCTTGCGGCGGGAGCAAGGGGAGCGGAACTGGCGATCTTTCGTTCGGAGGATCGGGGAAAAACCTTCGAGAAGATCCTCTCCTTTTCCAGGAGCGACCTGAGCTACGGCGGGAAAGAGGTGCTCTCTATCGAGCGCTGCTGGCTGCTGCCCGCCGCTGCAGGCGTGGAGATATTCGTATCGACGGAAAAGGCCGGTCTGTCCTATCCGCAGGGGTACGAGGAGTTTCAAAAACCCGGAACCGGAGTGTGGAGCATCGATCGCATCAGCGCCCCGTCGATCGATAAGATCGATCCGTCCACCATTCGACCACTGTTGCAGGGGAGCGACCCCCGGTACTGTCACTTCAAGGATCCCGTAGCCTATAGGGATGATCACGGAAATACGGTGCTTATGTTCAGCACTCACCCGTTCAACTGGGCCAGTTCCAACACCGCCCTGGCCGTGAGACCGGCGGGTGCAGGGGAGTTCGGCTCGATCGACTACGCCTTCTTTCCCCGCGGCTTTACCTGGGATGTGGCGGTCAGCAGGATCTGCGGTGTCCTGCAGGTGCCGCGGGTCGGGGTCTTCAAAGCGGATCCGACGATCAACCTGTACTTCTACGACGGTGCCGAGGGGATGCGCGACCTGGAGGAGCACGGCGAGGCGGTGAAACGTCCCCGAGGCTACTCCTGCGAGGAGCTCGGGGGCGCGGCCTACTCCAGGGCGGACACCTTTCCCCGCATCGAGCGGCTGTCCACCGCCCTGCCCTTCTTCATCTCTCCCCATGGAACGGGCTGCAGCCGCTACACAACGACCCTGCAGACCGGGGAAGGGGTGTACACGACCTGGCAGCAGTCCCAGCCCGACCGCTCCCAACCTCTGGTCATGTGTTTCACGAGCCGGGAGCGGATCGAAGGCGTTCTTTCACAGTAAGGCGGCGATTACAGGGAGAGAGGAAAATGTCAGCCAAACGAATGCAGAAGATGTACCTGGACGGGAAAACGGGGCGAGGTCCCTTCTACAGGGACGAAGCGAAATCAAAACCCAACATCCTCCTGATCTCCGTGGATATGGTTCCCCAGGAGTTCCTGCTCAAAGACCGCGCCACGGTTCCGGTTCACACACCGAATCTCGACGCCCTGCGCCGGGAAGGGGTGTTTTTTCGAAACTCCTTCTCCACCGCCCCGTTGTGCTCGCCCTCACGGGCTTCCTACCTGACCGGTCGCTATTCCTACATCACGGCCAACGCCGAGAGAGGCCACGACGGCCATGCCGTTCATCTCAGGGATCAGGACATCCTCTTTCCCGAGTACCTCAAGGCGGCGGGCTACTATACCCGCCATTCCGGAAAGTGCCATGTCGGGGGACGGAAGTTTCTCGAGTTGTTCGGGGAAAACGACGCCCCCTGGGACCGCTGGTCTCCCCCGTGGTACGACGACGAGCAGTACAGATCGTTCCTAAGGGCACATGATCTGGAACCCTTCGAGTTCGAGCGCTCGCTCTACGGCCGATCCTCTACACCAGGTCAGAGGGGCAATTTCTACGGGGGCTGGATCGCTCGCCGGAATGGACGTCCCTTCCCCAAGGAGGCGACCTATCCCGCCTTTCTGGTCGATCGGGCTCTTTCCTTTCTCGAAACAAACAGGCCCCTCTATCTGCAGCTGGATTTCTTCGCTCCCCATCAACCCTTCGCCATTCCGGGCGGGATGGAGCGCAGGGAGGCGGAGATTCGGGAGCAGATGACGCTGCCCGATTCCTACAGAGATCTCGCTGAAAACGATTTCCGAAGGCCAGAGGGCGAACCGCGGGTCTATGGCCTGTACCGCAAGAACTGGGGGCTCGGAGAGGAGCAGACCCTGCTGGACTACCGGGTGGCCAATCAGCTGCAGTTCGAGCTGATCGACGAGCTGCTGGGCCGCCTGTTTACCGAACTGCGGGAGCGCGGCCTGTACGATTCCAGCTGGATCGTGTTTCTGGCCGACCACGGCGAGATGAACGGGGAGCTGGCCCTGATCGACAAGGGCGCCTACCTGCACCCCAGAGTCGTGCGGGCTCCGCTGATGATCAAACCCCCCAAGGGTGTTTCGGTTCCCCGGCAGGGCCGGGAGATCGAAGAGGCATGCTCACTCCTGGATCTGGCTCCGACCGTGCTGGAGATCTGCGGCATCGAAACGCCGGAGCGACTGGACGGCCGGAGTTTGCTTGAGACCGCCGCCGGCAAGAAACGTCCCGAAGACAAACCGCTGATCTTCGAGGTCTGGCACCACGTGGTGCCCAATCCCTGCGTCGGAACGATCTTCACCGCCTCGGACGGACATCTGTACAGCTACGTGTACAACGCGGCGGATGATCGTGATGAGCTGTATCGCCTGGGCGGTACCCATGAGCAGGACGGTCCAAACTGCATCGCTGATCCTGCCATGGGGAAGATACGGATCGAAGGCGTCCGCACGCTTACCTCCAGGATGGAGGCGGATCCCCGCTGGTTTGTCTACGCTCAGTACCTGCGCCTGGAATACGCGGAGCTTCTGCCCTCAGGATCCGGGGATCGCCAGTTGTTTGTGGGCAGGTGAGAGATCAGTTCCACACTCTGGGCTTATTGTACCCCTTGGTTTTTGCATACTCCTTGGCCTGGTGGACGAATGCCTGAAGGCGGGTTTCGATCCCGGTGTCCTCCTGCCCGTCGAAGGCGATATCCACCCAGGGCATATCGTCGTGGTCTCTGCGGAACGAAGAGGACAGTGAGGCTACGATCGTTCCGGGCAAACAGGTAAAGGGCAGGATGGCCGCCACACCGGAGATACCCGTCCTGGCCAGACCCACCGCCGTGCCCAGGGCCAGGGGCGGATCCCCCACGTAGTCCCTGTGGATGTACGGTGCACCGAGATCGAGGATCTCCTCCACCGGCAGGACCCGCTCCGAATCGATGGCGTCGGCCAGGGCGTGTTCGTATTTGCTACCGATCCGATGCTGGAAGTAGGCCTGGATCGTGGCCTTGACCACGTTCAAGATCTCCCCCCGCCAGCTGCTCTCCTCCCGGAAGCGCACGGAGGAAAGCTCGACCCACTCCCGCATCGGGGCCATGACGGTCTCCGCTCCCAGATTCTCAAGGCGCTGGCGCAGGAAGCCGCTGCAGTAGGGGTTGTCCCGCATAAAGATCTCACCGACCACGGCGATCACCGGTTTTTGCGGAATGTCGAGCATCTCGAGCTTCCTGAAGGCCTCACCCGCTTCTTTGAGAACATCGAGGGTGTCCTTGGCGCCGTTTTCCACAGAGTGTACCAGCTTGTCCAGATACTTCCGGTAGGTCTCCTCGGTCTGTCCCGGCACCGCTTCGTAGGGCTTACGTTCCTGACGCAGCTTGCCCAGTATCTCCGCCGCCACCAGTCCCTTCCAGGCGATCAGGCGGAACTTCACACCCTGGCCCCGAGAGAAGTCGGCGTAGGAGTTCTTGTTCGTCGGGGAGATGATCTCCACGTCTTTGAAACCCAGGTTCTCCATGATGATGCGCTGGAACTTGTTGTACTGCCCGAAGCGGCAGGGACCGCCGTGGGCGGGCATGAAGAAGCTGATCTTGGCCGGATCGGTGTCCGGCTCGTGGAGCTTTTTCAAAAAACTACCGGTGGTGCAGATCATGGGGAAGCACTCCCGGGAAGAGGTGTACTTCCTGCCCCACTCCATATCCACCTCGTCCTGCATGGGCAGGACGTCCGCCTCTATTCCGCAGGCGCGGGAGGCGGCGGCCATCACGTAGGCGCTGTCGCACATGTAGGGGAAGTAGAGCTTTCGTCCCCTGGAGGGGGAGGCTTTGAACACGGATACCGGGGCGAACTCCTTCTCCAACAGGGCGGCCTTGGTTTCACCCTTTAGACTGTCCAGGAAGGCTTCACAGCGGGTGATCATCCCCGCGTCCGCGCTGTGCTCGTCCACCTCCAGCTGAAGATAGGGTTTGCCCCGCATCTCCTCCCGGACGTAGTGGGAGAGGAACGAATCGGGACCGCAGCGGAAGTTGGTGATGTACACCGCGTGCAGCCGTTCATCCCTGGCAACCATCCGCACCCCGGCCAGGATCTTCTGTCCGTTGGGCCAGTACATCATGTCGTAGTCCTTGAAGACCTCGTCCATCGCCTCGCGGAGGGGCAGAAAGTCCAACGGGATGGGGAGCACATCCAGGTCGATCAGCTTCTCGACCAGGCTCAGGTTCAGCTCCGGGTCCCCCGTGTTGTACGGCCGCCCGAGCATGACCACGGAGATCTTGTTTGGGGGAAGATTGGACAGGATCTTTTCCCCCTCTTCGAGCAGGGCCCGTTCGAACCCCGCCTGAGCCTTCTCCGCCGCTTTGACGGCCCGGTCCACAGCCTTCCGGTCGGTGCCGAAGGTTGTGTTCATGAACTTCGCCAGGTCGCCCACCAGCTTCTTGCGGGAGTAGCGGAAGTGGAGGGTGGGCACGAGAAACTTCTCAGCGGCCGGATCCGCCTTCATTGCACCGCGGATCATGAAGGGATAGGACTGAATCCAGGGACAGTTATAGTTGATCGTGGGATTCTTCTCGTCCGTGGGATTGTCCACCACGAAGGGCATGAAGATATAATCCAGATCCTTTTCCAGCAGATCGTCGATATGCCCGTGCATCACCTCCACGGGGAAACAGGTCTCCGCCACCAGCATGCTCAGTGACCGGGTGACCAGGGGCCGGTCCGAAGGACGGGACAGCACCACCCGGAAGCCCAGCTGCTCGAAGAAGGTGCGCCAGTAGGGGAAGCGCTGATAGTAGATCATCAGGCCCCTGGGGATACCGATCGTCGTCTTGGTAGCCGTTTCCTGATCGGACGGCTCCTCCACGTAGTCCCCCAGAAGCAGCCGCTCCCTAAGCTCGAAGAGGTTGGGGATCTCCTGCCTCCTCCGCTCCTTCTCGTCCTTGACCCCCTGGGGCTGGTACTTGTCACAGCGGTCTCCGTAGAACAACGCCCGCTTCTCCCCCTCGATTACGACCTTGTGAACGTCGCAGTGATTCTCGCACCCCTTGCAGGTGAAACGGCTCATGGTATACGGGATCTTACTGACCTGGAAACCCTTGAAGCTCGTCTTATTGCCGTTCTTCTGAACCTCGTCCCGGGCCAGCATGGCTGTACCGATGGCGCCGGTCACATCGTAATGGGGAGGCACCGTAATCTTCTTGCCCAGCACCGCTTCGAAGGCGGCAACCACGGCGGGATTGTTGGTCACCCCGCCCTGAAATAGGATGTGATCACCGATCCGCTTGGCCCCCACCACCTTCTGGATGTAGTTCTGCACGATGGAATAGGCCAGCCCTCCGATCAGATCGTCCTTGTCGGCGCCCTTCTGCTGGTGTGAGTTCAGGTCGCTCTCCATGAACACGGTGCAGCGGTCCCCGAGACGGGAGGGCTTCTTGGCCCCCAGAGCGAGCTCCCCGAACTCATCCACGATGTTGATGCCAAGCTTTTCCGCCTGCTCTTCCAAAAAACTGCCGGTCCCGGCGGCGCAGACCTTGTTCATCTCGAAATCCACGACCACACCGTTGTCGATGCTGATGAACTTGGAATCCTGTCCGCCGATCTCGAACACGGTGTCCACTTCCGGATGGTAGAAGATTGCCGCCGTGGCCTGGGCGGTGATTTCGTTTTTGATCGTGTCGGCGCCGATGAAGTGTCCGGTCAGATAACGGCCGGAACCGGTGGTTCCGGCTGCCCGGACCACCACCTGCTCCCCCACCTCTTCGTAGATCTCCGACAATCCCCGTCGGATCGCCTCCAGGGGCTTTGAGGCCGTAGGAAGGTAGCGCCGGGCCACCACGTTGATCTGATCGTCTATCAGGACCACATTGGTACTGAGGGAGCCCACGTCCAACCCTAGATACACATCGAGTTTTTCCCCGGGCGGGGGATCGAAGACCACCTCCTTGTGCCCTTTGGCTGTGGATCGCTCCAGCTGAGGCCAGTGCGGCAGATCCGCCGTCGGATCCTCGAGATAGCTCTGCAATGCACCGAGCCCCTTGAAGTTCAGATCCCCCTCCGGCGGACTTTCCAGAACGTGGAACACCGCCCCGATGGCACCCATGGAGGCATGGTACTTCGGGATAATCAGCTCTCCGTCTCGAAGTTTGAGCACCTCCCGGAACGCACGGGCTACGCCGGCGTTCGCCGCAACCCCACCCTGGAACACCAGCGGGGTTTCCAGGTCTCGACCTCTGGCCAGATTGCTCCTGACGTTCCGGGCTACGGCGAAGCACAGACCGGCTACGATGTCGTGGACAGGAGTGGCGATCTGCTGAAGATGGATCATGTCGCTCTTGGCGAACACGCTGCAGCGCCCGGCGATATGGGGCGGATTCTCGCTCTTGAGAGCCAGCTCCCCGAACTCTTTCTCTATGGATACTCCGATGCGTTTTGCCTGCTGATCGAGAAAGCTGCCCGTACCGGCGGCGCACACCGTGTTCATGGCAAAATCCGCCAGCTGGGATTTTCTGCCTTCCTCGTCCGGATTCATGACGATCAGCTTGGAGTCCTCCCCGCCCATCTCGATGACGGTCTTGGCTTCCGGGTGAAACACGGCTACGGAGCTGGACTGAGCTACGATCTCGTTGACGAAATAGCCTCCGATCAACTCGGTAGCCAGCTTGCCCCCCGTACCGGTAATGGCCACGGTATCGAAGGCCTCGGCGGGATAACGCGTCAGCAGGTCGGTAAGGACCTGGTGCAGCGCATGAAACGGACGCCCGTGACATAATGTGTAGTGATTCTCTACTACATTTCTCTCAGGATCGATAACCACCGTGTTGACGGAAATCGAGCCGATATCCAATCCGAGAGAGAATCGTTGCATTATTCTTTGCCTCCCCTAGTAAATGTGACTATTTTGTTGGAAACAACATCGGGCGAGTCAAGATACAAAAAATGCCCACTTTCTTCTATTATCTCCAACTGCTCTCTTGCGAGCAGTTGATGTAATTTGTCACGATCTTCAGCACAGAGCAGTTTATCCTCTGAACCGACCGGGATCAAGACCGGTTGCTCCATCCGCGGCAGAACAGCGTTCCAGCGCTTGATTTGCCTCATCCTTCCGGCTTGATCGTGCAGGCCGAAGGGACTCACGAATATCAATCCCTGCACCTGCTCCGGGTGCTCTGCGGCATAGTGTGCTGCCATGTTCGCACCCATAGACGTTCCCATCAGGTAGTACCGGTCAAGACCGGCAGCCACACGTTTTGACCAACCCCGTACCCGGCTGATGTATTGATGATGCGAGCTGCCCACGTGTCGACGTCCCAGTGAAATTCGCTACGAAAACCTTCAATCATAAATCGATAGTATTAACCAGCGATGATAGCTAGCATTGATCGCAAAAATTTACGCGGACAGTCTAACAGATTCGATTTATTATTGCAATGATAATATATACAGGTCGTGCTATACTCTCAGGCCGGCTACGGGGAAACGGTCTTCCTGGATCTGGGATTGAACCCCCTGAGCCCGGCAAGCCGATCCCGGTACAGCGTCATGAGGACCCGTTCGGGGGTCATGGGGGCGACGACGGGAAGATCCGCCTGAGGACGGAAGGCCTGGATCGCGGCCAGCAGAGCGTAGTACACGCCGATTCCGTACATCAAAGGAGGTTCGCCGATCGCCTTGGAGTGAAACAGGCCCAGCGGGTTTTCCGTGTTCTCGAGGAAATGAACCTCCAGCTCTTTGGGGGTTTGGTAGATATCCGGAACCTTGTAGGTGCTCAAGGTACCCGTGAGCAGCCTCCCCTCTTCAGAGTACAGCACCTCCTCCAGGGTCAGCCAGCCGATGCCTTGAACTATCCCCCCCTCGGCCTGGCCCAGGTCAACCTGGGGGACCAGACTCGGCCCCAGATCGTGGACAGCTTTGACCGCATCGACCTCATACGTTCCCCTGAGACAGTCCAAGGTTACCTCGCAGAGGGCCGTTCCATAGGCATGATAGGCAAACGGTTCCCCCTTTTCTTTGGCTTTGTCGAAATAGATGCCGGGGGTTGCATAGTGAGCTTGAGCGGAAAGATTGACCCGCTGCGTGTACACCCGCGGAATGAGTCGGTCCCAATTCAGATTGGTTTTCTCCCCATCGTAGAAGATCTGCTCGTTCCGGATTTCCGCCTTGGCGGGGTCCTTCTGTCCCAGCTCCTTGATCGCCGCTTCCTTGATCCGCTTCAAGATCGCCCTACAGGCGATTTCGGTTGCCTTTCCGTTCAGATCAGCTCCGGTTGATGCGGCAGTAGGGGAGGTGTTTGCCACCCGCATGGTGCTGGTGCTCTCCACTTTGATCCTCCCCCTGTCGATGGAGAACACCCGGGCCGCTACCTCGAGGATTTTGTACTTGACCCCTTGACCCATCTCCACGGCCCCGGTGGAGACGCTGACACTGCCGTCGGTGTACACATGGACCAGGGCTCCTCCCTGGTTCAACACCGTGTTAGTGAAGGATATCCCGAAGCATACCGGCATGAGGGCCAGTCCCTTTTTGTGGAGCCTGTGGGTGCTGTTGAACGCCTCAACCCGCGCCTGAGATTTCTCGTAGTCGTAGCGGGATTTTGCCTCCTGCCAGCAGATCGGGGCGCTGCAGCGAACGGCGGCCATCCCGTAGGGGAAGGTATCCCCCTCTTTGAGCAGGTTTTTCTCCTGGAGTTCCGCCGGGCTCACACCCAAAGCGGCGGCGGCCTTGAACAGCGCCGCCTCGATCACGAACATTCCCTGGGGACCGCCGAAACCGCGGAAGGCGGTGTTGGGCGCAATATTGGTACGGCAGCAGTAGGCCGTTGCCTTGACGTTGGGGACGAAGTAGCTGCCCGTGCAGTGGAACAGGGTACGCTCGAGAATCGCCGGGGACAGATCCGCCGCCGCGCCGGCGTTCTGATAGAACTCAACCTCATAGGCCAATACCTGCCCGTTCGCGCTCATACCAATGCGATAATCCGAGGAATAGGGGTGGCGCTTGCCGGTGTAGACCATGTCTTCATGTCGGTGCAGAACCAGCTTCACCGGCGCTGCGCAGCGCACGGCCCCCAATGCTGCCAGAGCGGCCCAGGCCGTTGCCTGATCCTCTTTGCCTCCGAAGGCACCGCCCAGCCGGGTTACCTCCACTTCCACCTGGTGCATGGCCAAACCCAGGATACGGGCGATCACACGCTGGACCCCGGTCGGACTCTGGGTCGAAGAGATGACCCTGACGCTTCCCCTCTCTCCCGGCACGGCGAGGGAACCCTGAGTCTCCAGATACAGATGCTCCTGAGCTCCGGAATCCACCCTCCCCTCAATAATCACATCGCATCGTTGCCAAACTGCCTCCACCTCCCCGAGGCAGAAGGTGCGGGGGGGGATTATCAGCTCTCCCTGTTCCTGGGCTTGCCGGGGATCGAGCACGGCCGGCAACTCTTCAATCTCGAGCTTTATGCAGGGAAGCGCCGCCCGGGCCGCAGCCTCCGAGCCGGCCAACACCAGGGCCACGGGCTGTCCAACGTAATCCACGGTGTCTTCGGCCAGCAGCGGTTCGTCGGCGACCAGGGTTCCTATCTGATTGCTCCCCGGGATATCCGCGGCGCTCAGCACGGCCCGTACGCCTCGGTACTGCTTCGCCTTCTCGGTATCCAGACCCTTGATTCTGCCGTGGGCGACGGATGAGGCAAGCACCACGGCGTGGAGCAGGCCTTCAGGTTCGGGCAGATCGTCGACGAAGCGGGCCTGGCCTCGGGAGTGAAGATCCAAATCGCTATGTTTCATACCCACACCTCGGCGTGCATCTGTTCGGGAAAGAGTTTCTGAAAGTGGGCCAGCAGCAGCTGTCGGAGAAGCAGCCGCTTGTACTGCTCGCTTCCCCGCACATCGCTGATGGGGGAAATCTCCGCCTGGGCCAGCTCCAACGCCTGTTCGATATGCCCATCGGTGAGCTCTTGCCCCTCCAAAGAAGCGGAGACGCGGGAAAGAAACAGGGGAATGGGCGCAACCCCTCCTGCCGCAAGCCGGACTTTCACAATTTGATTGCCCCGAACAGTAATCCATGCGGCAGAGTTGACGCTGGCGATATCGAGGTATCTGCGTCTGGATACCTTCTCGAAGCTGAACCGTCCCTCTTCCCGGGGCAGAGCGATCCACTGCAGTCGTTCTGCCGGCTTCATGTCCAGCTGCTTGTATCCCCGGAAGAAGCACTCGAGTGGCACCTCCCGGATAGCCTTCCCGTTTTTCAGCCCCAGAACCGCCCCCAAAGCCAGAAGCATCACCGTAAAATCGCCGATCGGCGAAGCATTGATGATGTTGCCGCCCAGGGTCGCCCTGTTGCGGATCGGCGTGGAGGCGATCAGCGGAAGCGCCTGGGTGAGCTCCGGCAGCCGATCCTTCAACTCGGGGATCTCTTTTACTTGCTCCATCGAGATGCCGGCGCCCAGGAACAATCGCTCCTTTTCCATCCGCACTTTCCGGAGCTCCGGCGCGGTGGAGAGGAAGCTCAAGTCCTCTTCGAGCAGCTGCTCCGGTCTCTGCACAAACAGATCCGTTCCCCCCGCTACGACGGAATGGCTTGCGCTTCGACGCTGTTGCCGCCCCACCGCCTCGAGCGATCCGAGGCGCTCGGGAATTGTCAGGAAGTACTCGGGAACGACTCCGCAAGTTATCAGAGTCTTCAGGTGCTCCAGGTTCGGCGCATCCGCGCTATCCTGCAAACGGGAATCTGTCACATCGCGCAATTGATCCAGGAGATCGGCGATGGCTCTCTTGATCGATGCATACCCCGTACAGCGGCAGATGTTCCCCGCCACCGCATCCACCGCTCCTTCGTAACTCCATCGTCGGTGCCCCAGCAGATATCCGGTGAGCGAGACGACGAATCCGGGAGTACAAAAACCGCATTGAATGGCCCCATGCTCGACCAATTGGCTCTGAACCGGCGTCAGGGCTATCGCATCCGCCGCGTTCTCCTCCTGATGCACCGGATTGATACCCTCGATGCTCACCAGATGTCTGCCCTCAATATCCCCGAGGGGAAGCAGGCAGGAGTTCACGGCCCTGTAACGGACGATCGGCTCTCTATCCCCGGTCAGTTCCCCCAGCAAAACCGTACAGGCGCCGCAGTCACCTTCACGGCAGCCCTCCTTGGTGCCCGTCAGCCGCCGATCCCTCCGCAAGAAATCCAAAACCACGGTTCCGTGATGCAGATAGCTTTCGATCGATTCATCGTTCAGGATAAAACGTATAGGTCGATCCATTGAAATGCTCCCATTGAGAGTATACCTATCCCCCCTGCGATCGAGCAAGCTGGAGAACCGCGTCCCAGACCGGATCTGCGGGCGGATCGGCGATGATACGGATGGGAATATTTTGTACCGGATGATCGAAGCTCACTTCCCGGGCATGGAGATGGATTCCCCCCTCCGGATTGGAACGGGGAAAACCGTACTTGAGATCCCCTTTAATCGGGCAGCCGATTGCGGCCAGTTGGGCACGGATCTGATGATGCCGGCCGGTATGAAGATCGATTTCCAACAGATGGTAGCGCTCCACGCTGAGGATCCAGCGGTAGCTCAGACGGGCCTCCTTGGCTCCGGCTGCCGGTGCAGATTGGAGGTAGGATTTGTTCTGGATCGGATTACGGGTTAGATAGTGGATCAGAGTATCGGAGCGTTTAGGCGGTGCGTTTTTGACCATCCCCCAGTACACCTTCCGTACCCGGTTTTCACGGAACAGGGCGTTCATCCGCTGCAGCGCCTTGCTGGTGCGGGCAAACACGACCACGCCGCTGGTGGGCCGGTCCAGGCGGTGCACGACTCCGAGGAAAACGTTCCCCTGCTTACCGTACTTCTCTCTGATGTAGTGCTTGACCGCATCAGCCAAACACGGATCGCCGCTGCGGTCACCCTGAACCAGCTCTCCGACCTTCTTGTTCACTGCGATGATGTGATTGTCCTCGTACAGCATCTGAAGATCCATGAAGAAGGTCTCCCGTTACGGGGAATTATCCTGCAATTCAAGCTGTTCCTCAACAGGCACTCTTTGACAAGATCGGAGGAATCGAGCAAGGTAGAGAATCATGAAAAGCTACCGAAAAGAGCTGTGGTTCAGCACTTCCAGGAGGCGGGAACTGATCAATATCACCCCCCAGGTTCAGAAGGTCCTGACGGACAGCGGCGTGCGGGAAGGACTGCTGCTCTGTAACGCCATGCATATCACGGCCAGCGTTTTCATCAACGACGATGAATCCGGACTTCACCAGGATTTCGAGCAGTGGCTGGAAGGTCTGGCACCTGAGAAACCCTACTCCCGCTACCGGCACAATGGATTCGAAGACAACGCCGATGCTCACCTCAAGCGAAGCATCATGGGACGGGAGGTGGTCGTGGCGATCAGCGAGGGCAAGCTGGATTTCGGTCCCTGGGAGCAGATCTTCTACGGAGAGTTCGACGGAAAGCGGAGGAAGCGGGTCCTGGTAAAAATCATCGGCGAGTAGATCGCAAGGGCGTTCTGGTCACCGAAGACCTGGCCGGCGACGGAGAGAACACGTTGGCCAGGACGGTCCTCACCGCCTCCAAACCCTCGAGCTTCTTCTCCTCCTCGTGTACGAACACCGGCAGGAATCGCTCCCGCACGGAGATCCGCGCGGGAGTGGAAGGTGCCTTGTCGCCGTCCATCTGCATCTTGATCCGTCTGCTGGCGTGTATACGGATAACCTTGCCCGAGTAGAAAGACACATCCGGCATCATGCGATGCCTGTTGGTCAGTACGTTCACCAGCAGCCCGAGAGTATCGAGAATACCGCTCTTCTTAAAGAGGATAACGTTGAGGATGCCGTCGTCGATGCTCACCTCTTCGGCGAGCGTGTACGGTCCGGCGTAATAGCGAGAGTTGGAGATGATCGCCAGGTAGCCCCGGTCGGTGATGTTCTGTTCCTCGATGGTAATCTGGATTCGCCGTACCCGATCCGTGAGAGCCGACCAGATCATTCCCAGGACATAGGACATCTGTCCCAGATAGCGCTTGAAGCGCAGATCCACCGTATGGACCGCCATGGCGTCCAGGCCGGTGGATACCATGAGAAGGAAGGGTTCGGAGTTGAGGTAGCCGACATCGATCCGACGGGTGTGACCGGCCAGGATGCTGGTGGTAGCGATCACGGGATTGAGTGATATTCCCAGATCCAAGGCCAGCACATTGACCGTACCGAACGGTATGATGCCAATCGGCAGAGGTCTGGCACCCATACCCTTCACAACCTCCCGAATCGTTCCATCTCCTCCAAACACCGTCACACAGTCTATTTCGTCACGATACCGCCGTACCAGCTTGGCGGCATGCCCCGAATATCGGGTGTAGAAAACCCGGAACGATACTTCGTGGCGCTCCAACAGCTTGACGACCTGGGGGAGATGCAGATTCAGGAAAAACCGGCGTCCCGCTTTAGGATTGACGATCAGGATCGTCTTCATCTCTTGCTTTCGGGACAACGATGCGGATAGGCTGAGGATGCCAGGTGCGTCTCCAGCTCCCGGGTTCTCTGCCGCTGGATACGCCGGGCGATCCGCCGAAATCCGGGAAGGCAGGACTCGTAGAAGATTTTCCATCCCGAACACAGCCAGCTCAGACTTCCCGGATCCGACCGGGCCGGGGGGGCAGCGTAGAAGCGATGCTTCAGACAATCCCCCATGCACAGCTCGAGAAAGGGACAGCTTTCGCAGGCCTCATTCCACTGCGACTTCTGCCGGCCGAACGCTTCGTAACGGGGTGACTCCAGAAGATCGCTCCAGTCCGTTTCCAACAGATTCCCCAACCGCAGCTCCGGGGTGGCGAAAAAATCACAGGGGTAGACATCCCCGTTGTGCTCGACCAGGAAGTACTGCCGGCAGTCCCTGCCCATGGTGCAGAGGATCCGCGACCCTTCGACCAGGTAGGTGAGGAGGGCATCGAAGAGACGAACCGACACCCGGCCGGCATCGGGGTACCACACCTCGAAGAGCTCCTTCAGAAACGCGCCCCACTGCGGTCCGTCGATGGAGTAGGGCAGCGGTCGGCCCTGCTCATCGAACTCAACGATCGGTATGTACTGGTGATAGCGGATGCCCATATCCAGGAGAAAACTGTAGATACTGCGGGCCATTGTGACATTGGCGTTGTTCACCGCTACCAGGATGTTGAGCTCCACCCGGTGCTTGTTCAGCAGCTCGATCCCTTCGATAACCCTCTTGTACGAACCCGCACCCTTTCGATTTTTCCTATGGGTGTTGTGGACCTCCTCGGGACCGTCCAGGCTGACCCCCAGGAGGAAACGATACTCGGCCAGCAGCCGGGCCAGCTCGTCGGTTATCATCGTGGCGTTGGTCTGCAATCCGTTGGCCACGATCGAGCCGGGTCGTCCGTATCGGGTCTGAAGCTCCACGACCCTTTGAAAGAACTCCACCCCCATCAGCGTGGGCTCCCCGCCCTGCCAGCCGAAGGAGTAGGTATCCTGGTCGGTAGCCAGATATGTGGAGATCATGCGTTTCAGGGTGCCGTCGGACATGCGGTGCCTGGAGCTCTCAGGATAGAGGCCGGCCTTGGGCAGATAGAAGCAGTAGGTGCAGGCCAGGTTGCAGTCTGCGGATGCCGGTTTGATCAGGAGAGAGAACTGTTTTTGCTCCGAGCCTTCAGGCATACTACGGAGTTTGACAAAAAGAGGGAAAATCATCAATGTGGGTGCGATGCGATTTCAATGTCCGGCCTGCGGTTTCAGAGGGGGCGTGCGGATTCCGGCCCATCTGCCCAAAGGGAAAACCGTACGGATCCGCTGCAGCCGCTGCCAAAAGTCTTTCCCTCTGAGCCTGGGGAAACTCTTCCCCCAGGAGTACCCGGCCGGTTATCAGGCTCTGATACCGGACTCGCTGAACTGTGGGGGAACCAAGGTAGGACGGCTGTGGGTGGAGACCGTTGGATCCCGGGAAGACAGGGTACCGGTTGTCGTGTTTCCCGCTCATCCATCCCTTTCCCATGATGTGATGCACGATCTGTTGGACTCCTTCGGGGATTACTTTCGCATCTGCTACCTCGAGTTCCCCGGAACCCGACGAAACCCGAAAGGATCGGGAAAACAGTCCTATAGCGCTCTTTTCAGCGACCATATGGAGCTGTTGAAGAAGCATCTGGGAGTCTCGCGATTCCATCTGCTTGCCCATCTCGGTTCATCTCCCCTTGCCCTGGATATCGCAACTCGTCACCCCGATTCCGTCACTTCCGTTGTTCTGATCGAACCGGATCTCCGTCTGGCGGAGCATGCAGCCCGGCAATCAATAATCGGGAAACTCAAATCAACCGCGTCGGAGGAGCGCCAAAATGGGGAGCACCGAAAGCTGCTGGTATCGTTGCTTCAGGACGTCTGGAGCTCCAAACTCCCGCAATCCCATGCTCAGGGGCTGGCGAAGATCCTCTCTCCGGGATTCCAACCCGATCATTTGAATCATGATTTGATTCAGTCTCGGAGCACTCTTCACTATGCAACCCTGAGTCGCCGGAAAATACCGATCCTCATTATTTTTTCCCGGGATGGCGATGAAGCAGCACGTAAATGTGCTCTGTATCTTCAGGCAACCCTGCCCGCCGCCGAAACGGGAACTGTTGAAAAGGGCGGCGCCTGGGCTGCCTGGTTTCGGCAATCTGCTATCGCCAACAAGTTGCTTTCCTTCAAACGAAGTGCGGAAAGCAAGGACCCAAGGACGCTTCGGAAACGGTCCCATACTTTGAGTGGACAACCTCTCGGCTGGATGGTTCTGGTCTTTGCTATCCTGGCCGCCGGCTCGGCCTTGGGCTCGAGCCTGCTCCGTTTTCAGCCCGAATTCATGTCCGGAGTAATCCCGTCGCTGCTCGCAGGCCTGTTGCCGATCCTCTGGTTTATAATCCCCAAAAAGATCAATCCAATCGCTTTTTTTCGCTTTCGCCGTTTCTCTCTGCGGACGGTACTCCTCCCCCTGGCGATTGGAGCCGTACTGGGAGCGTTCTTCCGGAGCCTGTTCCTGACCCTGGAAAACGTATCGCTTCCCGCTGCTCTTCCCGCCTTCCTGATCTCGATTGCACCGGGAGGCCGGGGCCGTCTTCTCGAGCTGTTCGGTGCCGCGATTGTCAGCCTGTTCGTATTTGGGGTGGCCGAGAACCTTTGGGTGTTGCGACGAAGCAGACTTCAAGTCCTGATGCCAACCGTACTATTCGCGCTACTTCCGCCTGTTTTTCCCGATATCCTGTGGAAACTGCCTGGGGGGTTTGCCGCTTCAGTTCTGTTTGCAACCAGCCTGAGCATCTACGCCCCCCTGTTCCTGATCGCAGGATTTGCCACGGCTTCCGAACTGCCCATCCCATTTGACCGGCTACCGATCTTTTGGGGCAGCATTCAAGGAGTAGCCGTCACCACCGCCTTGCTTGCAGCTGCCATCCTGCTGACGGTGTTCTTGGGAACGAGCGGAAATCCGGTTTCTCCGGAGGAGCTTTACTTCGCTGGAACGATCAATCGGGAAGGCCGGTTGTTCCGCTGGGGTACAAGCCTCGGGATCGTCCTTATCGTATTTTCCCTGATCGCGGCGGTAGTTCTTGTCTTCGCTTTTATTGCTGTTTGAACGGGGTGTAACCGGCGATGAAACGAGTATGCGCCTGGTGCGAAGCAAATGGAACTGACCCTCCTGCCTGACAGCCTGGCGATTTGTCGCCTCCCCCGGGATGCCCCGATTCCCCAATGGGCACTGGCCGGCAACTTCTACGCGGTATGCCGCAGTGAGGAGGAGCTTTCGATAGTATGCCCGGATGGTCACCCCCCGGCCGAGGTCAAAGCCGATCCAGGATGGCGGGCGCTGAAGGTGCAGGGTCCGCTGCCTCTGACCGAAATCGGTGTCATCGCAGCTTTGAGCGCCCCCCTGGCTGAAGCCGGGATATCGGTGTTTGTCATGTCCACCTTTGACACCGACTACCTCCTGATCAAAGAAACGAACGTATCCAAAGCGGTTCGGGTGCTGGGTTCTCATCACACGGTCCACACCTGAGGGGAGCGCGGATTCCTTTGATTGTTGGAGTACGCTGAAACGGTTACTATTTTGGGGAGAAAGCGTGGTCAGCTCCTGGGTGGCTCCGGGTATCGCTATCCCCCACGCCCGCTTGCTGAATCTGGAGAACTTTGATCCCTGCGCGTGCTTGACAAACCGAGGAACTGACCGGCCCCACGGTTCATTCGGACTGAATCCGCTTATCCAGGAACTTTTCCAGGGAGGAGCGGATCCGCTGTGCCGCGGTCTCCAGACCGTCTGTACCAACCGTCATCAGGTCGGCGCCGTGATAGAAGACCGTGCGCGCGATCAACCGGTCCATCGCTTCCTGCCGGTTTTCCGGCTTGAGATTCTCGAAGATGTAGGAATGCAAGTAAAATGGCACTTCTACAATCGAATAGCTGATGGCGTATCCTACTTCGACCTCGTTTTCCAGCTTCATCTCGAAGACGAGCACATGAAGACGAAACCAATCATTGGCTCCCGGTTCCACGATCTTCACGTTTTCGATCTCGCTGATCGCCTTAACCACTTGATAGCGCAGCTCCTTCTGGTAGGGCAGAGACTCGTTCATGGCTACACTCACCGGAATCTCCACGGCCTGGAGCGTAAAAGCACCGAGGCTCAGCAAAAGAAAAACAAACAGCAGTTTCTTCACATTTCACTCCATTCTTCTCTCCTGCATCTTATATAATTACACTCCAGCGTGAAAACCGGGGTCGGATGCAGGTTTAAGATTTTCCATAATTGTTCAACCCGCGTGCCGCTTCAACACCGAGGGGGAGAAAAATCTCGATGTCTTCTGCTTGACAGGAATGAAAAAAATGTGGGAAAATTCTGCTGTTCCAGCTCCCACGATAAACGGGAAGGGAGGTGATAAAATCTCGAAAAACTAACAATCCTATCTGAACGGGATTCCGGAAGTCTGTGAGAGGCAGACGCGGTCGCGCCGCTGTATCCGGGGACGAAACTTCATCCGTTGCCACTGTCCGCAGCTACTAGCCAATAGGCGGATGGGAAGGCTGGAGGAGTAGGTAGATCCGGTAGCCAGAAGACGGTCCCGCTCAAGCCCACGATGGGTGGCTCCCCAGCGGAACAACACCCTATTCGTTCGCGGTTATGAAGCATGGGCAACCTCATCAGAAGTCTTCTGCTTCAGCTTCTTCAAGCCGGCGAAGGCTTTTTTGTTGCCCTCCCTAAGGTAACCGCCCGTGTTCAACATCAACACAGGCACGTGATGTGCAGGGAGGAATTATGAACAAGATCATTCTATGTGCGCTGGTTACAGCGAGTATCTTCACCGTCGCCCTGACGGCACAAACCCAAGACGAGCAGTCCGATATCGAGGTGTTTGTCACGGCTAGTCGGGTCGAAGAACCGGCTGAAGACATCCCAGCTTACGTTTCGGTGGTCACAGCCGAAGAGCTGGCCGCTTCGGGACAGACGACCCTGGTCGAAGCCCTTGACGGGCTGGCGGGCATCCATTTTCGCAGCACCTCTGGAAACGCCGCTCAGTCAGAGATATCCATGCGCGGTTTTGGCGAGAACTCGCACGGCCGCGTTCTGGTGCTCGTGGACGGCCGGCGCCTGAATCGTCCCGACATGGCCAGCACGAACTGGCTGGAGATTCCGGTTGAGAACATAGAGCGCGTAGAAGTAGTGCGGGGCGGAAACAGTGTACTCTACGGCGACAACGCGGTAGCTGGTGTTATCAATATCATCACGAAGAAAGGAGCAGCAGGCATCGACGTTGCGGTTTCCGGCCAGTACGGGAGCTTTAATCAGAATCAGGAGGGAGTTGAGGTTAGTGGCTCCAGCGACCTGCTCAGCTTCTCGATTACGGGAGAGCATACGGCCACAGACGGCTACAGGGACCGCTCGGCGTTCCGATCACTGGCCGTAGGGGGCAACGTCGGATTGGAACTCGATCGCCTTTCCTCAGGAGTTTCCCTCTCCTACAATCGACTGTTTTATGAACTTCCCGGGGCACTCTCAAAGGCTGAGTTCGAAGCCGACCCTACACAAGCCCAGCCGGGTCATGATGCGGATGAATCCACAGGTGACTACTTTAACGCTGATCTTTCCTTGGCATTCAGTCCTTCTGACAGGACGATTCTGGATGGAAACGCCGGGTACAGATTTCGTTTTATTCGAAGTGACATACCAAGTTTTCCTGACAATTTTACCGACCTGAGCCTGCAAAGTGCGGCAGTGACCCCAAAACTCAAGCTGGCGCAGTCGTTATTGGAGGGGAACCGGCTGGTAATCGGGATCGACGGATTCTACGACCAGGCAGACCTCGACTCCTATCCGGACATCAACCGAACTGCCACCTCTGTAGAAACACGAGTTAGAAAGGCGACAATCGGTGCTTACATTGCGGACGACCTGCAGATCCTGCCCTTTCTTCTTGCCAGCGCCGGGGTGCGTTACGAGCTGGCACAGATCAGCGGCAAGACGCTCAAGACCACCGGAACTCCGATCGATGAGTCCAAGTTTCATCAAGCCTTTGTCTATGACCTTAGCCTGCTGTTTACACCCAGCTCTAACTTCAAGTTCTGGGCTGGCTATGGGACCGTGTTTCGCTATCCCTTTGTGGATGAGCAGGTCAGCATCTACGGATTCGCATTTGACACTTTTTATAAAGATTTAAAGCCCGAACGCGGCTACAACGTCGAAGTCGGCTTGGAAATCGGCTTCATGCAGGGACTTCGGTGGTCTGCGAGCGGTTACCTTCTGGATATGACGGATGAGATTGCGGCAGATCCAGTTACCTTCGCAAACGTAAACCTCGACGAGACCCGACATCTCGGCACGGAGACGGAAATAGCGCTGTCAGTACCGAAGTGGCTGGAGCTTTCCGCCACTTATGCTTTAGCCTTAGCTACGTTTCGGAATGGAATATACAAGGGAAATAGGATTCCTGCTGTTCCGCTACACCAGGCATCTGCTGAAACAACCTTTTTGCTTCCTCTGGGCTTTAGTATCGGGGTCTCGGGCAGATATATCTCCGAAACCTTTGCTTATAGTGATCGGGACAACAACCAAGCCATAGTACCGGACTATTTCCTTTTGGGGGCCTTTATTCACTATCAGCCAGACTACATACCGGGAAATCTTGACTTGTACTTCGGTGTTGAAAATCTCCTTGACGTCTCTTATGCCTCTTTTGGAGTATATAGCATGTTGAAAGGGGCGGTGTTCTACTACCCCGGCGAGGGGCGCAACTGGAAGTTCGGAGCTTCCTATCGCTACTAAG
>CAZPQC010000021.1:0-37678 GCA_964588525.1 uncultured Spirochaetaceae bacterium | reverse complement strand
GACGGGCTCAAGAACTACCGCGAAGACTGCCTGTCCCACTACTACCAGCTCTGGAGGAGGGCAGTCGCCACCGATATCATTGACCACCGCGGGGATCTCGGGCGCTACAAGCTCCTGGTCGCACCGATGCTCTACATGATCCGCGAAGACACGGCCAAGCGAATCGGGGATTTCGTTCGCAGCGGCGGGACCTTCATTTGCACCTATTGGTCGGGGATCGTGGACCAGAACGACCTTTGTTATCTTGGCGGTTTTCCGGGCCCCCTGCGCGAGCTTCTCGGGATCTGGGTTGAGGAGATCGACGCCTTGTATCCTGGCGAGAGGCGAACGCTGACGATGTCTGAGGGCAATCCGCTTGGCATGACCGGCACCTACACCCTCCGGCACTTCTGGGAACGCCTCCACCTGGAGGGTTCCGATAGCCTGGCTCGCTTCGATTCCGACTTTCTTAAGGGCTCCCCCGCGCTGACCAGGCACGTAGTGGGCAAAGGGCGTGTGTATTACATCGCATCCCGCAACGAAGAGTCGTTTCTCGACGCCTTCTACGGTGCCGTGATCGAGGAAGCGGGCCTGCGCAGCGTGTGGCCTGATCCCCCGCTCGAGGGAATCAGCGCCACGAGGCGTGTAGGCGAGGGTGCCACCTACACCCTGGTGATGAACTTCAAGGAGGTCGAGCAGGAGTTGACCCTGCCCGAATCTCTGCGGAAGTCAACAATCCTGGTCGGGAAGGCTGATGGGAAGCACCTGGTGCTAGAAGCCTTCGGATACGCGGTCCTGCGAACCGACCGCTGAATGCGGGCACTTGTGCTCATAGAATCCATGCGGTGCTGAGTGATGGTTGTTGATTACCTGCTATAGGGATGCGCCCAGAGGTCCTGGAGGGGGAACTCGAGGATGTTTCGGGCGGTGCAGCAGAGTGCGACAGGTACCATACAAAGGAAGAAATCGTGGAGGCGCTCTCAGAAAATTGACAAGAAAAAGATGGAAAATACTGCATAACGTAGCGTTGCACACCGGGACTCCACTACGTATTCCAATGATTCCTGTTCTTCATGGCGCCGAGCCGGTTCCCAATCTTGCCTCGGTTGATTCTGATATTTATCGGTCCATCCCCTGACGAGGGATGGTGTTCGAACCGGCAATTTGCCCCTCAAGATCTTGCCGTCATAAATTTACGGGGGCAGCTACTCGATATTGTACTTCTCCAGGACCCCGGCGACTTTGTCGGGAACCACCGGCCTGCCATTCTGCAAACAGACAGCCGTCACTTTTCCGTTGAGGATAAGCTGGCCATCCGGTTGTCTGAAAACATCCTGGTAAAAGACAAATCGCAACCGTCCCTCCCTTTGGACGGCTATCCGTACTACGAATTTGTCCCGACTCCTCAGAGGAAACTTGTAGTCCAGTTCTACCCGCACCACAATCGGATCGATACCCGCGGCGTGCATGAGTTCGTGTCGGGCATGCTCCAGGTAGTGCTGGAATTGATTTAGCAAGCCGGATTTGTTTGCACGGGCGAACCGCATCCTGTATAATTGCTCTACGAGGAAAGCTCATGAAGTCCATGGAAAAGGCTATTGTGCTGGCCGCCGTGCTCTTCGTTCTGGCCGCCCTGACCGGATTCGCCACCCCGGACTACGCCGAACAGACTGGCAAGACCTGCGCGTTCTGCCATGCCGGAGCGAACGGCGGGGCCCTGAAACCCGCAGGGATCGCCTACATTCGCAACGGCTACAGCTATCCTATACCGGAGCGGATTCTCGACAAGTCAATCGTGCTTTCCACCCGGGTTCACAAGATCCTGCGGCTGGTCCTGGGGATAATCCACCTGCTCGCCGCCGCCGTTCTGGCGGGAGCCATTTTCTACATCCACATCATCGTGAAACCGCAGAATCTAAAAGGCGGGGTTCCCGGGGGCGAGAAGAGATTGGGCCTTGCCTGCATGAGCATCCTGGCGGCAACCGGTGTATACCTCACCTGGTACCGCATCGATTCCATGGCCTCCTTTTTCCAAAGCCGTTTCGGCTTGCTGCTGTTTATCAAGATCCTGCTCTTCGTGGTTATGGCGGTGCTGGGCATCCTGGCGGTAACCATAATCAGCCGCAGGATGCGGGACCAGTTGAAACGGGGTTTCATCGGTATCAAGACGCCGGGTGAGCTCCTGGGCCCTTCCGGCAATGCACCCCTGCGTTCGACCAGGCCTGATTCCGCCGGCGGCAAGCCGTCGTCTGCGGGGGTTTTTCACCCGGAGGATCTGTCCAAGTACGACGGGAAGGAGGGCAGGCCCGCATACGTCTTGTACAAGAACAAGGTGTACGATGTCTCGGACAGCTCGAGGTGGCAGGGAGGATCTCACTTTCGCGCCCATGTCGCCGGCCAGGACCTCACAAAAAAGATCGGTGATGCGCCGCACGGAGAGGAAGTCTTGGAGCGTTTCCCCGTGGTCGCCGAGCTCTCCGAACCTCCACCGGCCGTCCCGGTCGGCGGTGACAAGCCGAGAGGGGTGAGGAAGACCTACATCATTTTTGCCTACGTGAATCTGGTCCTGGTGTTCCTCATCCTCCTCTGCGTGGGAGCGTGGCTCTGGGGGTTCCCGGTACGGAAGCCACCGATTTCCACACCCGGGGATGCCGGCGGAGCCGGATGGATGCTGGCGGGGATCGCGGCGGAGGAAAGCACCTGCCTGGAGTGCCATCAGCGGGAGAACCCCGGCATTTTCACCGATTGGTCTGAAGGCATGCACGCCAAGGTCGGGGTCACCTGCGGAGAGTGCCATTCGCTGACGGATGAAAGTGCCGCCTGGATCAGCCGCGATCATTTCCGATTCGACCCGACCCCCGTATCGGGACTCGTGTCGCCCGACCGCTGTTCGATGTGTCATCCCCGGGAGGTCGAGCAGTACCAGCGCAGCAAGCACGCCAATACCCTGGAAATCATAAACAAGATCGACAACTGGCTGATCCACGGGATGAGCAACGAAACCGAGCGGGCCAGCGGCTGCTTCGCCTGTCACGGAACGACTGTCTTATTCGAAGAGGGGCAGCCGATCGAGGGCTCCTGGCCCAATGTAGGTGTGGGCCGGAAAAACCCCGACGGAGCGCTGGGCAGCTGTACCAGCTGCCACACCCGCCACAGCTTCTCCGTGGAGGAGGCGAGAAAGCCAGAGGCCTGCGACCAGTGCCATCTGGGGCCGGACCATCCGCAGATCGAGATCTACAATGAATCGAAGCACGGAACGATCTACCATGCCGAGGGGGATTCCTGGAACTGGCGGCCGGAGGACTTCACCTGGACCGCCGGGACCGACTACCGTGCGCCCACCTGCGCCAGCTGCCACATGAGCGAGGCACCGGGAGTGGAGAAATCTCACGATGTTACCGAACGGCTGGCCTGGGAGCTGCAGGCGCCGCTCACCATCAGGCCGTCGGAGTTCAAACCGTGGCCCGCTCCCACGGACTGGCGGGAAGAACGGAAGCGGATGCAGGCGGTCTGCTACCAGTGCCATTCCAACGAATGGGTGGAAGGACACTTCACGAATACCGACAACGTGGTGGAGCTTTACAACGAGAACTACTACGGGCCTGTAAGAATCGTAATGGATCGGCTCTATGCAGCGGGGGAGCTCTCCAAGGATGAGTATTTCGACGAAGAGCTGGAATGGGAGTTTTATGAGTTCTGGCACCACGAAGGGCGCCGGGCCAGAATGGGGGCCGCCATGATGGCTCCGGATTACGCCTGGTGGCACGGTTTCTACGAGCTCAAGCACCGCTTTGTAAAATTCATGGAGCTCGCCGGCGAGCACTCCGAGCAAGACAGGGGCGAATGGCTGGAGGATTTCCCCGGCAGGCTTTCGCCCTAGACCCACGGTCGCGGGCCGAAGCTCAAAAAGTCGATCGAACGGTTTCAAGGCGCCGGATAAATCGAATCGATGGAGAAAAAGCATATGGAACCGAGTCTGATCGCACAGCTGCGGGTAGCACAACAGAACGAGCTTACCGAGTACCACATCTACTCCAAGCTGGCCCGGGCAATTCCGGACAAACAGAACGCCGGGGTTCTCGAGCGGATCGCCGGGGACGAGCTGCGCCACCACGATTTTTGGAAGAGGTACACCCAAAGCGAGGCCTCGCCGAAGCGCTGGAAGATACTCCTCTTCTACTGGGTTTCCCGGATCTTCGGCATTACCTTCGGGATCAAGCTCATGGAGCGGGGGGAGGAGCAGGCCCAGATCAACTACACCCTCGTCATCGAGCAAATTCCCGAGGCGAAGCAGATCGTCGATGACGAGCACGCCCACGAGCAGGAGCTCATCGGAATGATCGAGGAGGAGCGCCTCAGCTACGTCGGCTCGATAGTTCTGGGACTAAACGACGCCCTGGTGGAACTGACTGGGGCGTTGGCCGGATTCACCTTTGCCCTGCAGAACACCCGGCTGATCGCACTGGCCGGATTGATAACCGGAATTGCCGCCTCGTTTTCCATGGCCGCTTCCGAATATCTTTCCACCAAGTCGGAGGGTAGCGGGGAGAGGGCGCTCAAATCCTCGATCTACACGGGGGTGGCCTACATAATAACCGTATTCCTCCTGATTCTCCCCTACATGCTGATAGCCAACTACTTCCTCTGCCTTGCACTCACGCTGTGCATCGCCATGCTGATCATCTTTTTCTTCAACTTCTACATTTCGGTCGCCAAGGACTACTCGTTCAGACGCCGTTTTCTGGAGATGGCTGGATTGAGTCTGGGTGTGGCCGCCCTGACCTTCGCCATCGGCTTCCTGATTCGTAAAACCCTGGGCATCGAGGTCTAGCAGTACGTTTGCCTGAGGAAGATCCTCGGATAGAACAGTTTTTCATCACCGAACTTTCGGGTATACTGCCGAAGAAACCTGAGTATGATGAAGCTGTTGATCACCGGCGCCAGCGGTTTCGCCGGCAATGTTCTGCTCGACCTGCTGCCCCAACGATTGCCCGAGGCCCGGCTGACCGTTCTGGTACTGCCCGGTGATCCCGGTGAAGCAAGAATCCGAGGCAAGGCAATACGGCACCTCGAGATCGTCCGCGGAGACATCACCGATGCCGAAGCCGTGGACAGGGCCGTGGCCGGAAAGACCAACGTTGTTCATCTGGCCGGGCTGATTTCCTACTGGAGCAGAGAGAGAGACCGGCTATTTCTGGTAAACCAGCTCGGTGTGGAGAACGTCGTGGATGCCTGCCTCCGGCACGACATAAAGAGGCTCGTGCATGTGTCATCGGTGGGGGCGATCGGATTCAACCGGGACGGAAGCCCGGCGGACGAGGATACCGAGTTCAACTGGCCGCAGAGCTTTCCCTACATGACCAGCAAGCATGCCGGGCAGCAGGTCGTGGAGCAGGCTGTACGCGAACGCAAACTGCCGGCGATCATCCTCAATCCGGCCTCCCTCATGGGACCCGGAGATCCGATTTTCGCAACCCCCCACAACCAGCTGTACAACCGCATTTACAGCAGCACAATGTTCGGCTGTTTCGGCGGGGGTTTGGCGGTCACGGATGTGCGGGACCTGGCTGAAATCGTCATTAAAGCACTGACCATGGGCAGGGTGGGGGAGAGATATCTGGTCGTGGGTTCCAATGTCGAGTATACGGCCGTGGTCAAAGCCATAGGGGCGTACTTCCACAGAAAGGTCTATCCGTTTCGGGTGCCCGGATTTCTTCTGGCCGCGGCCGGCGCCGCCCTGGAGCTGGTCAGCGGATTCACCGGCAAGAGGCCCCTGCTTACCCGTTCCTACGGCCGTTTGAGCAACTGGTTCGGCTACTATTCAAACCGGAAGAGCCGGGAGTTCTTCCGGCACGAGTACCTGCCCTTCGAGAAGACCGTCGCCGACGGCTGCCGTTACTTTAGAGAGCGGTTCGGCTCAAAATGAAGAAGCTGGCGCTGCACGGTCGCACCGTGCTGGTCACCGGGGCGGCCAGGGGGTTGGGTAGGCAGCTGGCCCTTGGTCTGGCCGAAACGGAAGGGGCTAACCTGATCCTGGTGGACCGGGAGGAGGCAGGCCTGGAACAGCTGGCTGCAAAAATCTCCGGCCGATGTTCCGCGGCCGTTCGCATCCTGAAGAGGGATCTGCTTTTGGAAAACAGCGCTCGGAGCCTTTTCGACGAGCTCGAGGGGCGGGATGTGTTCGGCCTGGTAAACAATGCCGGCCTGACCTATTACGGGCCGACCGAGGCTGCTCAGCTCGATCTGTATCGCTCGATCATCGGCCTGGATTTTCGCCTGGTCGTCGAGCTGAGCCTCCTGTTTCTGTCCAGATTCAAAGCCCAGGGGGAAGGATTCATTCTCAATATAACCAGTCTCGGATCCTTCGTCCCCATCCCCTATCAGGCGATCTATTCCGCAGCCAAGGGGGCTGCGCAGAGTTTCAGCGAATCTCTCATGCTGGAAAACCGGGGAGGGCCGGTGCTGATCTCCACGGTCGCCCCTTCTGGAATCGTAACGGAAATGATCGCCGAGTCCGGACTGACCCGCCATATGCTCAAGCATCGATTCTCGTACCTCAAGGTCGAGGATGCGGCCAGGGTGGTGATCCGAGGATTGAAGCGGGGGAAGCGTCTGATCATCCCGGGATTCATAAACAGATTGATCTACCTGGCGATCAATGTGCTGCCGCGGAATGTTGCGCTCAGACTGGCCGGGGACATCTACGACTACGATAAGTACGGAGGACCAGGCTGATATGCCGCGCTCCGTGTTGATCACCGGCGCCAATGGTTTCATCGGCTCCCATCTGTGTGACGCTTTCCAGGAGGCGGGGTACCGGGTATACGGGCTCGTGCGCCGGACATCGGATCTGCGCCTGTTGAAAAACACCCAGGTCGGGCTCATCTACGGGGATCTGACGGAGATCGATGCGATCGACTTTCCCGACGGCCTGGAAGTGATCGTTCACGCCGCCGCGTTGGTCTCTGACAACGCTTCCCGCCGCCAGTGCAGGGCTCAGATCTACGATATCACGGTAAACCTGGTCGAGTGGGCGAGACAAAGCGCATCGCGGCTGGCCAGATTCGTCTATCTCTCTACCGCCCTGGCCATCGGCTATTGCGCGGACAACATCTCCGAGCAAAATCCCGGACGATCCGCGGAGTACGTGCCGTACAACTATATGAAGAAACGGGTCGAAGCGTATCTGTTGAGCCGGTATCGGGAGAATGGGTTTCCCGTGGTCATTCTCAGGCCCGGCGACGTATACGGACCGAGGGACAGAACTTCCTGCGAGCTGATGCTGCAAGCCGCCGAGAGAAATGTGCCGCTCATCGTGGGACGGGGAGACAAGAAATTCGGTTTCTGCTATCCGGCCAATCTCTGTACGGCGGCCCTGGCCGCGGCGAACCGGCCCGCTACGATCGGCCAGGCCTATACGGTAACCAACGGGATCTGCCCGACCTGGGGGGAGTTCTTCGCCAGCCTGCAGGCGGGGGTGGGAAAATCACAGCGGCTGTACGTGCCGGTGTCTATCAGCATGATCCTGGCGCTGCTGCTGGAGCTGGTCAAGCGCATCGTTCCCGGATTCAAGCCTTCCATCAACTACTACAGGATCCGGCGCATTACCGCTCAGACCACCTACGACTTGAGCAAGACCTATCGAGACCTTGGCTACCGGCCGGACGATGATTACGAGACCCAATTTCAGGCGATCGTAGACTGGTACAAACGAGAGAGGGAGGGGGAGCCGTGAGCGAGCTGAAAACAGCCTTCTTGTACACATCGATCTTGCCGATCTCTATGCGGATTCTGCTTCCATATATCATTATAGCCCTGACCGGGATGATCACCTTCTTCTACCATTCCGCACTCAAAAACCGCTTCGGAGATGCCAAAGGGACGTGGATCTACTTCGCCGCGTTTTTCACGCTGCTGGCGGCAATTCCAACCCTGATCATTGTCCTGACGGAGAACGACCCGCTTCAGGTTATGAAACAGCTGGGCCTCAAAACGGGTAACTACGGAATAGGACTGGTGCTGGTGTTGATTTTTGTGCCCATCTCCCTGCTCGTCGGCCACATCATCTCCGGAGCACGGGAGATGATCGCCTGGTATCCGTTTTCCAAGGAGGTTTGTTCCCGGGACGGCACTTTTGCTCTCTACGAGATAGGCTACGTCCTGCTGTACTACACGGCCTGGGAGTTCCTCTACCGTGGGCTGTTGTTTTTTCCGCTCCTGGCCGGCCTCGGATTCGTACCGGCCATGGCTATTACCACGACTCTGTCAACCCTGCACCATATCGGTCATCCGAAATCGGAGACTTGGGGAGCTGTTCTGGGAGGGGTGATCTTCAGCTCGATCGCCCTGGTGACCCGCTCGATCCTCTATCCGATCTGCATACATGCCATGATCGGTGTGGTCAACGACACCTTCATCTACCTGAGGAGCCACAGAGGGAAAGCCGGCGGCTGAACCGATCTTTGCCGACGGGTACGGTGTAGCTGCTCTATTCCCCTGTCCCGATGCTCTCCAGGTAGAAATCGATGCAGGCGGCGATCGCCCGTTCCAGTGAGATCTTCGGGGAATAACCCAGCTCCTTTGCGGCCTTTGCATGGCTGAATCGATGCCTGGCGCTTCCCGACAGGATCAACGCCTCACTCAAGGTTTCCTCCACGGACAGGAGCCGCAATATTCCGGCCAGCGGACGGCACAGCGGAGCGGGAACGGTGAGAAAGCGGTCGGGAACATGTCGATCATACCGGGTTCTAGCTACATTTGCGACCATTCTCATAAAATCTTTGTAGCTCAAGTTTTCATCGAGTTTGCCGGTGACAATGTAGGCTTGCCCGGGCTTCCCGCGGAGGGAGGCCAACCGCATCCCTTCGGCGACATCCTCGGCAGAGACGAAGGAGGTGCCTCCGGGCAGGGTGACCTTCAACCTGCCCCGAAAGGTCAGGTAGACGAGTTTTGTGATCGAGACACCGACATCCCCCGGTCCCACTGCGGTTCCCGGCAGGACGATCGTAACCGGAAGAGCGAGTTTCCTCCCGTATTCCAATGCCAGTTCATAGGCTGCCAACTTGGAGTCAAAATAGGGCACTCTGGAACGCATTAAAAAACGATAGTCTCCCCCGACCGATGCCTCGACCGCCGCCAATGCCTGGTTGCGGTCGCGGAAGGCGATCGGATTTCCCGGACTGCCGTAGATCCGGTTGCTTTCATCCGCCGGGCCGGCATGGGGGCTGACGGTTCCCAGCACGTTGATCGAAGAGGCGTAGACCAGCTTTGGAATGCGGTTGCGGAGCACCGCTTCGAAAACGTTTTTCGCTCCCAGGACATTCACATCCCAGGTCCGACGGGCGCGTTTCCGTGAATAGTCAACCACCCCGGCCAGATGAAACAGGAGGTCCAGATCTCCGGTCTTTTCCAGCACTTCTTCCCCGGAGGTGACATCCAGATGCCGGTAGCACAGATCCAGATCATCGGTCAGCGGGTTGCTCCGTCGATTGGAGTAGAAGCATACCAGATCGAGGTCCGGTGATCGGTTTTGACAGAGGAGCTTGACGAGATTGGAGCCTAAAAAACCCACCGAACCGGTGATGCCGATCTTCATCGTCCCGAACTATAGATCGAATCCCGCGAAGCCGTCTACAGTGGTGTTTGCAGCGCACCCCGCAGTTGAGGTACAGTAGGCAAGGAGGATGGATACGATGATGCTTGGCGTAATGTCCGATTCCCACGACCACCTGGAGAATATCAGCAAAGCCGTGGCGGCCTTTACCGAAAGGCGGATCGCCGCCCTGATCCACGGAGGGGACCTGTGCTCGCCCTTCGTCTTCAGGGAGCTGGAGAAACTGAAGGGTTTTTGTCCCCGCATGTACGCCGTGTTCGGTAACAACGACGGTGATCGGGTGCTGTTGACTGAGAAGGGAAGGGGTTTTTGTACTTTTCGCGACGGGGCTCTGACCCTGGAGCTGGCCGGTCGTCGGATCGTGGTGATGCATTATCCCGATGTGGCGGAAAGCCTGCACAGGAGCGGAGATTTCGATCTGGTGATCTACGGGCACAGCCATCAGGAGCGGGTGGAGGGCTCCGACCGCATCCTGCTCAATCCGGGAAGCTGTGCCGGGTACCTGGCCCAGAGGGCTACGATTGCCGCTGTCGATCTGGCCAGCCTCGAGGTTGAGCTTATCGAACTCGATTGATCCGCTGCTCCGCGGTCCTGAATGCGGCCACCGAGTCGGCGAACGCGGGGTCCAGCCAGAACTTGCCGGCCCGCAGCTCGGCCGCCGTCCTGGAGCCGGTGAGGATCAGCACGGAACGGAGGGTGTTTTCCAGGCGATCGAGATATCGCACGACCGCTTCGGCACCCCCGGCTACCACCCGGCGGATCAGGGGCAGAGCCAAACCCGCGGCATGGGCTCCCAGGGCAATGGACTTGGCCACGTCCAGGCCGGAGCGTACACCCCCGGAGGCCAGGATCTTACCCTCGTGTTCGCCCAGGCAGGCCAGGAGGTACGCTGTGGGAATGCCCCAGTCGGCGAACTCCTTGGGCTCTTCCCGCTCCTGCTCCGCCAGCCTGTAGGCTTCTACGGTCACCCAGTTGGTTCCACCGGCGCCGGCCACATCTACGTATCGCACCCCTCGTGCCAGCAGCTCGGAAACCAACCCCGGCCGGATCCCGAAGCCCGTTTCTTTGACGATGATGGGCACCGGGCTGCCCTCGCAGAGCCGGGCAATCGAATCCTTGATTCCCCGAAAGTCTCGATCCCCCTCCGGCTGGAACAGCTCCTGGCCGGGATTCAGATGCACGACCAGGCTGTCCACCTCCAGCTTCTTGACCAGCTCGAACAGCTTGCCGTGTTCCTCGTCTCTGATCTGGGCTCCCCCGATGTTTGCCAGAACCGGAACCTCCGGTGCCAGCGCTTTGAGATGGAATTGATCGAACAGCTCGGGATGATCGAAGAGGATGCGGATCGACCCCATCCCTACGGCGTAGCGTTTTTCCCTTGCCGCTTTGGCCAATTCACGGTTGGCGAAGAATCCCCGATCCGAACCGCCGGTCATGCAGGAGATGAAGATCGGGGCCGCCACGGTCTGTCCCAGGAAATCTGTTTGAAGGTCGATCTGCTCTGCCGTTACCTCCGGCAGAGCGTCGTGGATGAAGTGGACGGAATCGAATCCGGTGCAGCCGCCCTCAACGGAGAATCGGGACGCGTCGGCGCAAATCGACAGGTGCTTCTCTTTGCGAAATCCAATCCCGGACGTCTGCTGCGAACGCGTACTCACGGTATCCATCCTCCCTTATACCCGAAAGATAGAACGATTCGGGGGGAACCGCAACATCTTTCAGCAGATTTTCATAGTCCCCCCTGCCGTGTACACCTTCGGTCCAGCGCTGATAAGCGGCAAAATCGGCGTCTCGAGCGTTTCGAAATATCCGATCGAAGTCCCAGCCCCGAATCACCTCAGGCGCGCCCTCGGCGACCTTGGCCGAGTACACGATCATGGTGTTGCCCGAACCGTAGGAGGCCAGCAGCATCCGCTTGCCGACTATCTTGTCCCCCATCTCCTTGAAGCGGTCGTTCAGCAGGGAGGCAAGAAAGAAGTACATGGATCCGGAGTAGATATTCCCAACCCGGGCCAGAGGATCTACACCTCGGTAAAAACCCCGTTTTTCGAGAAACTCCCGGATCTGATCCTCATCCAGGTTCAGGTGACGGTGGAGCAGGACGTTCATGGCCGATTCCGGCATGTTGCGAAACGGCGTGTGGAGAACGAAGAAGTCCGTTGCCTCCAAAGCTTCGGAGGGCAGCTCTCCGATTCTCTGGGCATGATCCAGGAAGGCCTCCTCAAGATTGGCCCAGTACTGCTCCATCGAGTAGCGTCCCTTGACCTTGGCCGTGGCCGATCCCAGCGGCCGAAAAAAGTCGTCCACGTCCCGCGAGCACATCCCTATGGTGGACAGATCCAATTCGAGAAGCCGGGGTGCCGTTTCGACCAGCAGGGCTACGGAACCGGCGCCCTGGGTAACCTCCGCCGTGGTTTCCGTCTCGTAGTGGGCCACATCCGTGGCTATTACCAGGCCGGATTCGGCGGAGCGGTTGCTCATCCCCAACAGTCCTCCCACACTGAGCAGGGAAAGGGTGGCTCCGGCACAGGCGTGCTGCACCTGGAAGCTCGAAAGTGATTCGGGGATCTCCAATCCGGAGCGCTGCAGCATGCCCTGGACGAAGGCTGAAAGCGGTTTGCTGTGATCCAGCCCGCTCTCCGTGCCGACCACCAGGTGCCTCAGATTCGAAAGGGTCACGGGATCTTTGCCTTTGAGAAGCCCGTAGGCGGCCTGGGCGGCCATGGTGGCCGAGTCCTCCCAAACATCGGTAAAGCGAATCGTCTTCTGCCCGGTCACCCGCAGGGCCCGGTCCAGATGTCTCGCCAGCCTGGGGTTGTCTTCGGATCGTTTCTCGATCAGTACCCCGAGTTCCAGCTTCGGCGGGGGAATGTAAATATTGATGTCGCTGATTCCTATCTTCTTGTTGCCCATCATCTCTCACCTTCCTTACTATTTTGATGAAAGAAAGCACCGCAATTATGATACGGTACGATACCCGAATCGGGCAGATTGTACCGGTTTACGATAAAATTAACACAATTCGTGTTTGTAGTCCAGTTAAAATGGAAAAATTCCTTGATTTATTTCAATATGTGTTATAGATTTCGGAAGTGAATTGCAAAGTCTTCTTCCGGCCGGAAATATTGTTATAATAGGTTCGGTCGAGGGCGGCCTGCATATTTCTCAAACCAAGGGGGGCACGATGAACAGAAGAGCGGTTGTCATCGGAGCCGGAGTCGGGGGATTGGCTTCGGCGGCTCTGCTGGCTCGGGCGGGTTTCCAGGTGACGGTATTGGAGAAGAATGATTCCGTCGGAGGACGAGCCCGCTTGTGGACGGAAGGGGGATTCCAGTTCGACATGGGTCCCTCCTGGTATCTGATGCCCGAAGTTTTCGAGAACTTCTTCGGCCTCTTCGGGCGCCGGCGGGAGCAGTACTACCGGCTCGAAGAGCTTTCTCCCTACTACCGCGTGTTTTTCCAGCCTCGGGAGTGGGTGGACATCACCTCGGAGCGGCGGCAGGTCCTCGACCTCTTCGAGAGCTTCGAGGCGGGTGGGGCCAAGCGGCTGGAGAAGTACCTGGAGCGGGCCCGTTACAAATACGACGTGGCCATGCAGGAGTTTCTCTACAAGGACTACGGGTCGGTATTCGATTTTCTCAACGCCCGCATGCTGATCGAGGGTACCCGGCTGAACGTGTTCGGCCGGCTGGATCGCTCGGTACGCCGCTACTTCAGCGACCGGCGGGCCCGGCAGATCCTGGAATACGCAATGGTCTTCCTGGGTACCAGTCCCCAGGCCGCCCCGGCCCTCTACTCGATCATGAGTCATGTGGATCTGAACCTGGGGGTGCACTACCCGATCGGCGGATTGTCGGCCGTGGCCGCGGGAATCGCCAAACTGGCGGATGAGCAGGGTGTACGGATCCGCCTGGACTCCGAGGTGAAGCGGATCCAGGTGGACAGCGGGTCCGGCCGGGCCACCCGTGTGGCAACCGCTGAGGATGCGGTTGAAACCGACGTTGTGCTGGTCAATTCGGATTACCCCTTCAGTGAGACCAACCTGCTGGAAGAGAGGTTTCGGACCCTGCCCGCGGCCTATTGGAAGCGCAAGGTGTTCGCCCCGTCGATGTTCATCCTCTACCTGGGCTTGAATAAGAGCCTGAAAAACGTGGTTCATCACAATCTCTACTTTTCCGAGGATTGGAACGAGCACTTCGACACGATCTTCAAGGTTCCCTCCTGGCCCCAGGAGCCCTGCTTCTACGTCAGCTGCATTTCCAAAACCGATCCCGACATGGCTCCCGAGGGGCACGAGAACGTCTTCGTCCTGATTCCGGTCGCCCCCGGGCTGGAGGACGGCGAGACTTTCCGGGAGCGCTACGCCGATCAGGTGATCGAACACATAGAGAGGATCATCGGGGAGGAGATCCGCTCATCCATCGTGGTGCGGCGCATCTTCTCCCACCGGGATTTCATCAGCGATTACAACGCCTACAGGGGCACGGCCCTGGGACTGGCCCACACCCTGAACCAGACCGCCTTCTTCCGTCCCGCCTTTCGCAGCAGGAAGGTGGAGAATCTGTACTACGCCGGCCAGTACACCCACCCGGGAGTCGGCGTTCCCATGGTGCTGATCGCCGCCCAGGTGGCGGCCGGGTTGATCACTGGAGGTTCCTCGTGAGTCTGGAGCAGATCCATTACGCGACCTTCAAGCAGGGCAGCCGCACCTACTTCAACTCCAGCCTGTTCTTTCCCCGTGCGGTGCGCCGGGACGTGTTCGCCCTTTACGGCTTCGTGCGGGTGGCGGACGACTTCGTGGACAGCGTTCCCCAGGACCGCACCGGTTTCCATCGCTTCGAGGAGGCCTATCGGAGAGCCCTGCAGGATGGGCCCGTCGGAGATCCGATCATCGATGCCTTCGTGGAGCTCGGCAGGCGAAAAAGTTTCGATCCGGCCTGGACCGAGGCTTTCCTGCACTCGATGGAGCTGGATCTGAGCAAGAAGGAATACAACCGACTGGAGGAAACCCTCGAGTACATCTACGGCTCCGCCGAGGTGATCGGGCTGTACATGGCCAAGGTGCTGGACCTGGTACCCGAGTCCTTCCCCCACGCCGAGAGGCTGGGCCGCTCCATGCAGTACATCAACTTCATCCGCGACATCGAGGAGGATCGCGCCCTGGGCAGGCGCTACCTGCCTCTGGAAGGTACGCCCCTCAAAAGTCTGGACAGAGAGTACGTGCAGAACCACCAGGGCGAGTTCAATGAGTTCCTCCGGCATCACCTCGACAAATACCGGGTCTGGCAGCGGGAGGCAGAAGAGGGGTTCCGCCATATCCCCCGGCGCTACCTGATCCCCATCAAGACCGCCTCGGACATGTACAACTGGACTGCTAAGAGCATCGAGGAAAATCCCATGGTGGTATTCGCGCGCAAGGTCAAACCCTCGAAGACACGGATCTGGTGGACGGTGCTGGCCAATACGCTGGGGATCGGAAAACGATGAACCTGTACCTGTGGATTCTCGCGGGCATCGCCGCGATACCCCTGGTGCTGTCCTTCGACAAAAAGGTGCACTATGTCAGCCGCTGGCCCGCGGTGTTCGCCGCCGCCGGCATCGTCGGAGTCGTGTATATCGGCTGGGATATCCTCAAGACCGAAGCCGACGTCTGGGGCTTTGTGGAGCGCTACGCCGGGTCCTTGAGAGTCCTCGGGCTGCCCCTTCCGGAGATCCTCTTTTTCCTGGTCGTTCCCTTCAGCTGCATCTTCATCTACGAGGTGGTGCGGGCCTATTTCAGGGAGCGGAGTGTGATGATACCCCGCTGGATCTGGTTCGCGGCCTCCGCCGTTCTGGCGGTGCTGGCGGTGATGTTCCGTTCCCAGGTCTACACCCTTACCGTCCTGCTCTCCGTGGCCGTGTTCTTTGCGCTGACTGCCGCTGTTCGCCCCGGGCTGCTGGGAAGCAGACATTTCTGGCTGGCCGTGCTTCTGACCTACGTTCCCTTCCTGATCTTCAACGGGCTGCTCACGGCCATCCCGATCGTGGTCTACAACGATGCGGAGAATTGGGGGATCCGAGTGTACACGATCCCTCTGGAGGATTTCTTCTACAGTTTCTCCCTCCTGGGCTTCAACTTCCTGGTATTCCGGCTGCTGCGTCGTACCCCGGAGGCCCGGGGTGGCTGAGAAACGGGTGGCCGTGGTCGGCGCCGGCTTGGGGGGTCTTTCCGCGGCTATCCGGCTGGCCCATGCCGGTTATGCCGTCGATCTGTACGATCAGCAGTCGATCGTGGGCGGCAAGGCGGGTACGAAGCACATCGGGGGGTTCCGCTTCGATACGGGTCCCTCCCTGCTGACCATGCCCCCCGCGTTCGAGCAGCTGTTCGAGGAAGTGGGACAGCGGCTGGAGGATCATCTGGAGTTTCTGCCTCTTGCCCCGATCTGCCACTACTTCTTCCCGGATGGGACGCGCCTTTTCAGCTACAGTGAGAACCGGCGTTTTGCCGAGGAAATCGACGCCAAAACCCTGGACAGCGGCCATGCCCTGGCGCGGTATCTCGATTACGGTAGAAGGATCTATGAGAACACGGCTGAGCTGTTCCTCTGGAACAGCCTCCACGAGCTCTCCTCGTATCTGAAGGTGTTTTCCTTGAGAAGCCTGCTCAACCTGGGGAAGATCGACGCCTTCCGCAGCATGGATGCGGCCAACCGCTCGTTTTTCAGCGATCCCAGGATGGTTCAGCTGTTCAACCGCTACGCCACGTACAACGGCTCCAGTCCCTACAAGGTGCCGGCCACGTTGAACATCATCCCCTACGTGGAATACGGCCTGGGGGGATTCGCCGTTGCCGGCGGGATCTACGCCATTCCCGCCGCTCTGGGAACGCTGGCCCGCCGGCTCGGGGTCAAAGTGATCCTCGATACCCGGGTGGAGCGCATCCTCCACCGGAACCGCCGCATCAGGGGGATCCGGGTCGCCGGCGAACCCCTGGCCTACGACATCGTGGTCTCGAACGCGGACGTGCTCCGCACCTACGAGGATCTGCTGGGCGATCCCGAGGCGCGGCCGGCCCGTCGCTACAAGGCACTGGAGCCCTCCTCTTCCGGGCTGGTGTTCTTCTGGGGAATGAATCAAAGTTTCCCGGAGCTCGGCGTCAACAACATCTTTTTCTCCGCCGACTATCCGCGGGAGTTCCGGGAGTTGTTCGTGGAGCGGGTGTGCCCGAATGACCCGACCGTATACGTGAACATCACCTCCAAGGTTACTGCGGAGGACGCCCCCGGGGATGGAGAGAACTGGTTCGTGCTGGTCAACGCCCCCTGCGATGCCGGGCAGGACTGGCCGGAGGAGGTGGCTGACAGCAGGCGGCGCATCCTCTCCCGGCTGGAGCGGGCCCTGGGCCGACCCGTGGCCGGAGCGATCGCCGCGGAGGAGGTGATGAGCCCCCGGGATATCGAGAACAACACGGGCAGCCGGCTCGGAAGCCTCTACGGGATCTCCTCCAACACCTCGATGGCCGCATTCTTGAGGCATCCGAACCGCAGCCGGAGGTACGGGGGACTGTACTTCTGCGGCGGCAGCGCGCACCCCGGCGGGGGCATGCCCCTGGCCATCCTGTCGGGAAAGATCGCCTCGGATCTGATCCGGCGGCATGATCCGATGGCATGATCGGGCGTCACGAAGGAGGAGAGGGATGAGCAGGCGGGAACTGATCGTCGCCGTGGTAGTGGGGGTGTTTTTTCTGGTCGGTTTCATCGGGCACAGTCTGCCGATCACGCTGCCCTGGATGTTGAGCATGACACCGTACACGCTGCTGGCCTGCGGCCTGATCGCCTTTTTCCCGGTTTTCCTGGAACGAAAGCGGGATGTGCTGATCTGGGCGCTGCTCGTTTTCGTGATCACCTTCGCCCTGGAAGCTCTGGGAACGGCCACGGGCAGGATCTTCGGTCCCTACACCTATGGCCGGACCCTTGGAGCCAAGCTCTTCGCCGTACCCGTTGTGATCGCCTTCAACTGGCTGCTGGTGATCCTCGGCGCCTCGAGCCTGGCCCGGCTCATCTTCCGAAGGAAGCTGCTCAGCGCGTTCCTGGCGGCGCTGCTGGCCGTGGGTTTCGACTATCTGCTGGAGCCCACCGCGATCCGCCTGGGGTACTGGACCTGGCAGGCCGCCGGCATACCGCTTCAGAACTACCTGGCCTGGTTTCTCGTAGCCCTGGCCGCCGCCCTGGTATACGTATATCTGCGGCTCTCGGTGAAGACCCGGCTGCCCCTGGTCTATTTCCTCATCCAGCTGGTGTTCTTCGCCGCCCTGCGTATCTTCCCGCCGCCGGCCTAGCAGCACTCAGCCGGCGAGCTTCGATATTACGAATTGTGGTCCGACCCGCATTGAATTGCTTGCCGTATTACAATTTGTGTAGTAACTTTGCTGCAGACAGCCGGACGGCGGAGGAAAGGCGGAGGATAAAATGCTCTCCTATTTTGAGGATAAGAAGGCAAAGATAAGCACCTACTTGAAGGAGTTCCTGGCCGAGAAAGGAACCCGATTCTCGACGATCAACACTTTGGGAAAGGATGTCTGCGACCGGATATACGACTTCGCGATCCAGGGAAAGATGATTCGGGGCGGACTGGTTTCTCTGGGTTTCGGCATGTCCCGCAACGGCCATTTCCCCAAAGCCGGACCGGAGCAGATGATCCAGGCCGGTGCCGCGGTAGAGCTTTTTCAATCCGCCCTGCTCACGCACGACGATATCATGGACCGGGATCAGGTGCGCCGGGGATTCGGATCGGTGTTCTACCAGTACGCCCGAATGGCCGATCGGGCCGGCATTGCGGATGCCTATCACCTGGGCGAGTCGCTGGGCATCTGTGCCGGGGACCTCTCCTACTTCCTGGCCTTCGAGGTCTTGAGCCGCCTGGAGGTCGGTCCGTTGATATACCAGCGAATCCAAAAGCTCGTCTCCCAGGAGCTGGCCTACGTGGGCATCGCCCAGATGCAGGACATCTACTGGGGTGCCTCGAACGGCTCGGTCAGCGATGAAGAGGTGCTGCACTTGTACCTCTACAAGACCGGTCGCTACACCTTTTCCCTGCCCCTGATGATCGGAGGCCTGCTGGCCGAGCAGAGCGAGCATACGCTGAACCTTCTTGAGAAAGTCGGGGAGCACATGGGAATCATCTTCCAGCTCAAGGACGACGAGATCGGGCTGTTCGGAGATCAGAGTGAGATCGGCAAGCCCATCGGCTCGGATATCCGGGAGGGAAAGAAGACCCTCTACTACGGCCTTCTGCAGAAGCGAGCCTCCAGCGAGGATCTGGCCCGGATCGCCTATCTGATCGGCAACCCCGATATCAACGAGCAGGACGTGCAGTACGTACGGGATCTGGTGGTCCGGCTGGGTATTTTCGAGGAGGTCCGGAATCTCACCGAGACTCTGGCCGGCAAGGCCGGAGCCTTGATACCCTGGTTGCCGGGATTCAAGTTCGAGGAGCGGGAAGTGATGCTCAAACTTCTCGATTATTCTCTGGTACGGACACGGTAAATCGCATACACTACGCTCCTGGAATGAGCGCAGGTCCCCTTCCTGAAAAGTTCCGCAAACTCGATCTGCCGAAGCGGCAGGAACAGATTCACAGCACCTACAGCCCCGAGCAGGAGGAGTGGGCGGCGATCGGCGCCGATCCTCGCCTGGATGAACTGTCCGACATCATGGTGGAGGCGGCTATCGGGTCCCTGCCCGTGCCCTTAGGGATCGCCGCGGGTTTTCTCATCGACGGTGAGGAGCTCGATATCCCCATGGCGACGGAAGAGCCCTCGGTGATCGCCGCCGCCGCCTTTGCCGCCAGGATCCTGCGTCAGGGCGGCGGCCTGTCCACCTGGGCCGATGAATCGGTGATGACGGCCCAGATTTTTCTGGAGGACGCCCCTGAGGAGGGAGAGAGCCGGCTGCGTCGGAGTGAGGGGCGCATCGGTACTCTGGTGAACGGGGCCCTGCCGGGCATGAAGGCCCGCGGCGGAGGCTTCCGGGCAATGGAGCTGAGCCGGCTCCCGGAAAGCGGCGTTTTGGTCGTGGGATTGAAGATCGATGTCCGGGATGCCATGGGGGCCAATGCTCTGAACACGGCGGCGGAAGCGGTCAAACCCGAGCTGGAACGCTTGAGCGGCGGCGGGGCGGTGATGTGCATCCTCAGCAATGCGGCCCGAGACAGGCGCGCCGGTGCCCGTTTTGTCCTGCCCGTTTCGAGGCTCTCCGCCCTCGGTCCCCGGGGTATGGAGGGTTCGGAGGTGGCCCGAAGAGTCGTCCTGGCCTCCCGGATCGCCGCGGAGGAGGAGCAGAGGGCCATCACCCACAACAAGGGGATCATGAACGGGATCAGTGCGGTCGTGCTGGCCACGATGAACGACACCCGGGCCGTGGAGGCCGGGGCCCATGCCTGGGCGGCCCGCTCCGGCCGCTACCAACCCCTGAGCCGCTACCGGTTGCAGGGCGGGTCGGGAGACTCCTCCGAGGAACAAACGCTTGAAGGAGATATCGAGCTTCCCCTGGCCGTGGGCAGCCTGGGCGGAGCCGTGGGCATTCATCCGGCCAGCCGCCTGTCCCTGCGGGTGCTGGGGTTTCCGAATGCCCGGAGATTGTCCCGGATCATCGCAGCGGTGGGACTGGCTCAGAACTTCGCCGCGGTTTTGGCTCTGGTGACCGGAGGGATCCAGCGGGGACACATGAAGCTCCATGCCGCCCGCCTGGCCTACCAGGCCGGAGCCCGGGGAGAGGAGGTCCGGCGGGTGGCGGAAGCCGTGGCCAAAGCGGGACGCTACAGCCGCGAGGAAGCGGAGGCGATTCTCGAGCGGCTGCGGGGGGAGCGGCGTGGGGAGCGGCGTGGAGAGTGGCGGAAATGAAGCAGGAGGTCCTCTGCCGCGCATCCCCCAGTCTGGCCCTGATCAAGTACTGGGGAAAGAAGAATACCCGGCAGAATCTGCCGGCCACTCCGAGCCTGGCCGTAACCCTCGGCGGGGTTCACACCGAAACCCGGGTGAGGATGGCCGGGAAAGATTCGATCCGGCTCAACGGTGAAGTCGTGGCTCTTGATCGCTTCCTGCCCCTGTTCGGCGCGCTCCGCCGCGCTGCGGGTCAGGAGGTGTACTTCCAGGTGGAGACCAGCAACAATTTTCCCTCCGCAGCCGGCCTGGCCAGCTCCTCTTCCGGCTTTGCCGCCCTGACCGTTGCCTGTGCCCGGATCCTGGAGCTGGACCTGAGCCCCGCCCGATTGTCCGCCTTTGCACGCGCCGGCAGCGCCTCAGCCGCCCGCTCGCTGTTCGGCGGCTTCACCCTGCTTCCCGCAGGGGATTCTGCCGCCCGGCAGTTGTATGGACCCGGGTACTGGCCGGAGCTGCGCATCGTCATCGCTCTGGTCAGCCGAAAAGCCAAACCCATTTCCTCCCGCGCCGCCATGGAGGCGACCCGGCTGTCCTCTCCCTACTACCGCGCCTGGTTGCGCAACGCCGCCGAATTGCTCGATCCGGCGCTGCGGGCTCTGGGAAGGCGGGATATCGAGGCTCTCGGTTCTGTTGCCCGCCTGAGCTACAGCCGGATGCACGCAGCCCTTCTGGCCGCCAGTCCCCCGGTGCTGTACTGGCTGCCCACGACGGTTGCCGTTATCCGGGAGTGCCAGAGCCTGCGGGATGAGGGCATCGGAGCCTGGGAGACCCTGGATGCCGGACCCCAGGTCAAGGTGCTCTGCCTGGACTCCGAGGCGCCGATCATCGGTGAACGCCTGCAGGCTCTCGATCAGGAGCTGAAGATCATCATCGCCGCCGTGGGTGAAGGTCCTGTCTGCGAAGTACCGGGGCCGTGATGCGGGTGACGTGGTGCACGCGGGCAACACCGGGGCCATGATGCGCCTGACCGTTCCGGGGAATCTCCTGCTCCTGGGAGAGTACGCCGTTACCGATGAGGGCGGCTTGGGTCTGGCCCTGGCCGTGGACAGGCGGGTGTCCTTGGAACTGGAGCCGTCATCCGCTCTGGTCGTGGAGGGACGCTGGGGCGGGGGGACCGCGCACTGGACTCGAGAGTCGGCCGAGCGTAGCCCGCTGATCACCGCAATCGTGGAAACCTGGCGTGAACAGGTGTATTCGCGAGGCGTCGGTGTACCGGGGGCGCGGATCGTCGTGGATTCTTCGGCCTTCTTCACCGCCGGCCGGAAGAGCGGTTTCGGTTCCAGCGCCGCGGTTGCTGTCGCGCTCACCTGTGCGCTTCTCCATCTGTCCGGATTTTCGGGTTCTCAGCTGATCTGTTGCGCCGCCAGGATCGCCCTGCTTGCTCATCGTCGCGCCCAGGGCGGCAGGGGCAGCGGCTACGACGTGTATGCCTCCCTCTACGGCGGGTCCGGCTGCCTGGTGGGCGGATCGGAACCATCCTGGCAGGCTGTAGAGCTGCCCTGGCTCCCGCCTCTCTACATCTTTCGCGGGCCCTCCAGCGTGTCAACACCGAGCTCCATCCAGAACTACGAGCGCTGGAAGAGCTGCGATCCCGCGGGTTGGCGGAGCTTCCTGGACGAATCGAATCAGGGCGTCCGACGCTTCCTGCAGGCGGACAGCTGGCCCGGGGCCCGGCGGGCTTTCACGGCTTCGAAAGAGCTGGGGCTTCGCCTGGGCGAGCGGATCGGCGTGCCCGCCCGCATCGAAGCGCCTGGCTCGCTGGTACCGGAACTGCACAAAGCCCTGGGAGCGGGAAATGAACTGGGCATCTACCTGGCGGAGACCCCGCCGGATGAACCCGCCCTTGAACCCGTTGCCGTCGCCCCGGAGGGGATCCGGTGGAATTCGTAGGCTGCGGTTGGGCAAAGCTGCTGTTGTTCGGGGAGCATGCCGCCGTGTACGGCTACCCCGCCGTGGGCCTGTCCCTGAACGCCGCCATGCGGGTGCATCTTAAACCGGGATCTGCGGACAGCTGGAGAATAGAAGGGGTGCGGGAAGAGGATCGGGAGCCGATCCTCCGGATCCTCGATCTGCTCGCCGAGCTGTCCGGCGAAAGACCCGGGCATCAGCGGGCCGGGGGAACCTTGCAGTTGGAATCCCGGATCCCCCGCGGACTGGGTTTCGGCTCTTCCGCTTCCCTCTGCGTGGCCCTGGCCGCCGCTGTAGCCTCACGGCGGGGCGAGTCCGATTCCCGGCGGATCTGGGAATGGGCGCACAGGGCGGAGCGGCTGTTCCACGGTACGCCGTCGGGCGTCGACACGGGACTGGCCCTGCTGGGCGGACTGTACAGCTTCCGGCCCGATCCTCCGCAGCTTCCGAAGGCCGAGCGGTTGACAGGCGTCTCTCTGCACCTGGTGGTCGGCGCCGTGCCCCGAGGGGCCAGTGCCGGAGCGCTGATCGGAGCTTTGCGGGAGAAGGTGGTCGGTGGAGATCAAGGGGTGCGCACGGTCCTGGAGCGGCTGGGCACGCTGGCTGCCGACGCCGGTGCAATCCTGAGGCTCCGGCCGGAGCGGGGAGCCGGCGGATCGGCGGCCAGGGATCTGGGCGCGCTGGCCCGGGAAGCCCAGGAGCTTCTAAGCAGCCTGGGTTTGAGCACCCCGCAGCTGGATCGCCTTCTCCGGGAGGGACAGGCGAACGGAGCCCTGGGGGGAAAGCTCAGCGGTGCCGGCGGGGGTGGAGCGTTCTTCCTGATCTGCGCCGATGCCGAGGCGGCCCGCGGTGCAGCCGCGGCCCTGCAGCAGCTGAGCAGGTCGTTGAAGCTGACCACCATGGGTACGATCTACCCCCTGTCTTGGTTGCCGGATAAATAGAGTAAACGTTATCAGAGCATTCTCTTCACCGTTTCGGCAAGTTGTTCCGGAGCCAGCCCGAACTTTTCGATCAACTGTCTGTAGGTGCCCGAGTGGATGAACTGCGGCAGCCCGCGCGCGTCGAGCGTGTTGATTGCCGTCAATCTGGACGCTTCGATGGTCTCACCATTTCGGAACAGCAGCCTTTGATACTCAGAGTAGATGTAGCCGTTGTTCTGTTCAGCGATAATCACGGGAAGGTTCGAGTTGTATATCGACAGCAGTTGAGTTTCATCTATCGAGGGCATGTCGACGATCCTTACTCTGATTTGTGATTCTTCTAGGATGTCCGCCGCGGCCAGGAGCTCATGAACTCCGCGGCCGCTTGAAATCAGAACCGCTCGATCCTCCGGGCTCTCCTTTAGCACGTAGCCCTGACCGTATTCGAATACGAAATCCTTGTCGTAGATCACTTTGGAAGGAGAGCGCATGATACGCAGGTAGATCAATCCTCTGTTACCCTCCATTATCCATTTCATGATTCCCAACAGCTGGTAAGGGCAGGACACGTCGACGATTTTGAGGTGGGCGATCCCTTTGAAGATCTCGATGTCGTCGTTACCCATGTGGGTGGCCCCGTTGGTCTTTGTCTCGAAGTTCGGTGCCGTGGCCAGAAAGGTCAGGTCCAGTCCGTGGCCCGCTGTGAGCCAGCCGTCTTTCATGGCGATGGTTTCGATCCTTTCCTGCTGGTTGATGGCAATGCGGCGCAGGACGTTGAAGTTGAAGAACGGGCAGAAGGTGCTTACCCAGGTGTTGTAGCCCATAACGGCGTGGGCTTCACCGATACACATCATGTTGGCTTCGGCCACCCCGGTGTTGTGTGCCCGCCTTGTGTCTACCAGACCGATCCCGGTCTCGAGCCCGCTGGTCGTGCCCAGATCCGCATCCACGGAGGCGACCCGCCGATCCCTGGCAAAAACGTTCATTCCCCTGGTGATGATGTCGCTAGCTGCGTATTCCTTGCTCCTATCCAGCTCGGGAAGTTCCCCGGCTTTGTAGCGAATCACTTTGTCCCGACTCACCGCCGGCCGGATTCGAACGGGGACCTGCACGGCTTTCACGACTGGAGCTCTTCCCTTGCTGACTGCAACTTCCAGGTTCATGGCCTTGGCTGCGTCCACCAATCGCGATTGTATCGCCGCTCCGGCCACATCAGCATTCAGGCTTTCGAATATTTCAATGAACTCCCGGGCTCGGCTCTCACGCAACTCCCTCTGCAGGGTCAGTTCCTGATGCGTGACCTCATCGGTCAGCACTACCTTGTGCTTGATCATGAACCGCGAAAGGCCGCCCATCCCTTTTGTATTTCTGGAGATTATCACCGTGGGCCGCCCATCCCGGGGCTTGTATTTGAACTCCTTTAGCGCGTCCCAAATCGGAGCGTACCGCGTGCCGTCCACGTCGAAAACACGGAAGCCGAAAGCTTCGAACCACTTCTTCACGTCGGGCATGGGAAAGGCGGTCTTGGTTGGATCATCCAGCTGTCCCTCGTTCTTATCCACGATTACGCAGAGGTTGTCCAATCGTTTGACAGCGGAATACATAACCGCCTCCCAGATCGTTCCCTCCTGCAGTTCCCCGTCGCCGGTCAGGGTAAACACGTCGAAATTGGGGCTGTCCTTGCCCACTATGGCCAGACCCTGCGCAACGGGCATGCCCTGGCCCATCGGGCCGGTGGGAATGTGAATACCCGGAAGCAGGGGGCCCGGATGTCCGTTCAAGATACTGTCCACAGAACGGGAGTTGGTCAGCAGCGCCCTATCGAAATAACCCAGGTCGGCGTAAATCGAGGCAAGTGTGGCCACCGCGTGCCCCTTGCTCAAAACAAAGAGGTCCTGACCCGGGCGGGTTGGGTAGGCAACATCGGCTTGGATAATTCCACCATAGTAAATCGACACCAGGGGTATTGTCGCTGACATGGCACCACCGATGTGGATCCCCTTGTCTACGGCTTCCCAACCCTGCTGCAGCGTCATGACACGAATATCGGAATCCTTCACCTCCAGGAGCTTGAGCATGCCTTGGCGCTCCAAATACGCCTGCAAGTGGCCATCTGTATTCATACGTATTTCCTATCTGTTGTGTGATGCTATCGGGTTTCGGGATTCAGCCCAGCCTTCTCATAAAAGCCTGCTTCAGTTCCCCTTCCTTGATGGAGGGTACATCCACCAAGTCGAGAAACCCCGGATACTCGAGCGCAGGCTTTAATACCGGATCGGGCAGCGTTTTTATGATTTCCGCCATACTATGGTGCACAGCCTCGGAAACCTTCTCTAATGCTCTTCTGGCTGCCTGTTGCGGTTCTTTGCGATTTGCCGGATAGCCGCAACCGCGCTCGACACTGAAGATCCTGTCGAATATGAAACCCAAGTTTATATTAGCGGCCCAGCCGTATCCCTGGTTGAGGGCAAGGGAGATACAGTTCCCCCCATTGATCTGAGTAAAAAGCCAGGCATCGAGCGCTGTGAGAATGTAACCGCAGAATACTCCTGGGTATTGCATACACGAGTTCAGATACCCCTGTCCGGTGCCGCAGCCTCCGACTACGAAATCGACGCGGCCGAGATTCAAGAGTATGGCCGTCATGAGGCCGGTTTGGATGTAGAGTAGCTGTGGTTCTTCACCGTTTTTCTTCATACCTGCGTTGTAAAGCGTATGGTTTCTCCCTTGCAGAGCGGCCATGATGTCAGCGTTTCTGTCGGCTGCGCTGGTCTCGTTGATGACTGCAATTTTCATATCTTCACCTCTCTATTCCTTCCAACTTGTTCCTCGACTGTGCAGTCGAACCTTTGGTCGCAAAATCGATCGAATGCCGTTTCAGGACGGAAAGATATCGTAACCTCGATGCTCTCCATTGCTTGTTAGATAGTCGTATAGTTTTGATACATTCCACTTCTGCAGCTCGTGGAGGACCTCGCTCAGCCCGTAATCAATAGGATAGCGGTCGGCAAAGGAGATTCGCTCCATACACGTCTGCTTCGACCATCCCCTGGCCAGTCCGGCATAAAGCGCACTTAGCCAATCCAGGATAAAGCTCGTATTCTCCGCGATCGCCCTCTTGTCGCATACAGGGCCATGTCCAGGTACGATTGCATCTACATCGAATTGGGCTATGAACTCAAGCGCTTTGAGAGTGTCTTCGGGATCCGCCTCCGCAAAAAAGATTTGAACCCCGTTGAATATTGTATCCCCTGTGAAAAGCACTCGTTCTTGAGGGCAGTGAACGCATATCTGGGCTAGGGAGTGGCCTCCCGTGTAGTAACACTCGAACTCATGGTTGCCGCATTCAAGCTTGAGGTAGCGCTCGAAGAGAATCCCCGGTTTGTTCGCCTTCTCCCAGTAATCGTCTCTGGCCGGGAAGAATCGCAGGCCCTCCGGATCGTGTTTCTCGGTTTCGCTCTTGTTCTTTTCCCACGGATCCATTCCCGGTGGGACGCACCAGCGTTCCAGAATCCTTCGTTGTCCTATGACGGTACCCTCCCCATGGAAAAAGTAGTTACCGAATACATGATCCGGGTGATGCTCCGTGTTAATTATGTATTTCAATTGCCCTTTCCCGGCAATTTCTTCTTTGACCGAAATTGCCCGAGAGGGTAGCTGCGGTGTGTCTATTAAGACTACACCTTCCTCTGTGACCACATAGGCTGGATCGCTACCAACCGTGTTTGTCTCCGCGAAAACATTCTTCGTGATTTGCTCCATGGGCCGGTCTCCTCTAATGCATGATGATGCCACCGTTTACATTGAAAGCGGCGCCGGTGGTGAAATCGCAGTCATCCGAAGCGATGAACAGCACCATTTTCGCTACCTGCTCACAGGTTCCCTGCCGCTTGAACGGTGTTCGGTCGATGAACCACTGGCGGAACTGATCCGGATCCTGGCCTCTGAGCTCCGCGTCCTGGCGAATTCCCAATTCCCCCAGCTCCGTCGGGATCGGCCCGGGGCAGACGGCGTTGACCAGGATATTGTTCTGTGCGACCTCTAAAGCCAGGCACTGGGTGAAACCGATGACCCCGAATTTCGAAGAACAGTATGCGCTGCCTGCCGCCTCCCCCTGTTTTCCTGCTATCGAAGCGATATTGATGATTCGCCCGTAGTTGTTTTCGATCATCCCCGGCAGCACGGCCTTGGAGCAGAGAAATGTCCCTGTCAGATTTGTCGTGATAATCCTATTCCATACATGTTCGGGCAGATCCTTGACCCAGCTCTTGGCATTGGCCGCCGCGTTGTTCACCAGGATATCGATTTTGCCGAATTGCTTTATAGTTTTTGTTACGACCGCTTGGATCTGATCGAATTTCGTTACATCCATCTGGGCGGCGATTCCCGAGGTGCCGGTTTCAGCTTGGATATCCGCAGCTGCTTTCTCAGCGGCCGATTTGTCAAGATCCGCTATCGTGAACCGGGCACCTTCACGTGCAAGCTCGAGGGCGATTGCCCGACCTATCCCGCGGGCGGCTCCGGTAACCAGAGCCACTCGTTTTTTTAGCTTCACATCATACCTCCGTATTCACTGAGTTTCTGTTATCAGGGGAGCTTCACCTCACCTGGCGTTGCTGCCGCAGCCTGTCAAAAGCTACAGCGGCGATGATTACCAGACCGATGACCACGTTTTGCCAGTAGACAGATACGTGAAGTAGAATGAGGGCATTGCGAATCACACCCATCATGGCGGCGCCGATCAGAGTTCCGAAAATCGAGCCCTCGCCGCCGGAAAGACTCGCGCCGCCGATAACCACTGCGGCGATTGCGTCCAGTTCCCAGCCCAAGGCCATACTGCTCTGAGCGGAGGAAAGCCTGGCAACGAGAATTACTGCGGCGATTCCCGAGGTCAAACCTGCAAGCATATAGACGATGAAGAGGATGCGTTTCACATTGATCCCGGACAGATTTGCCGCTACGGGATTGCTGCCTACGTAGTAGATATATCGCCCCACTGTCGTCTTGCTCAGGAAAACATGGGCAATTATGACCACAGCCAGCATTATCAGAATGGGGATCGGTATAAACCAGATTGCGCCCTGGCCGATGTTCAGGAAATCTTGGGGAAAGGGCTGAATCGGGTAGCCTTTGGTCAGTGCTAAAACCAGTCCGCGGGACACCTGCATCATCCCCAAGGTGGCGATGAAAGGTGGCAGGCCGATTTTTACGATCAATAATCCGTTGACCAAACCGATCAGCAAGCCCAGTAGGATCCCTATGGGTATGGCCAGCAAGATCGGGAAATGCTCTGCCACCAGCAACCAAGCCGTGGAAACGCCGACAAAGGCTACGATGCCACCTACGGAAAGATCGATGCCCCCCGTAATGATTACAAAGGTCATGCCCACCGCCACGATCGTGATCATGGAGAATTGCCGGATCACATTCGTTATGTTTCGCACTGTCAGAAACTTCGGCGCTATTACTCCAAGCAGCACGCAGAACAGGATGAATACCACCAGGATCATCGATTCCCGTGCTTTGAAGATTCGTTGTCCAAAAGCTCGTATTGCCGGCATGCATCGCGCTTTCATCATTCGTTGTCCTCCTGTGCGATTGATCCTGGCTCTTGTTCACAGGCTATCATAGTGGAAGTCGTGGCCAAGGACATTATTTTCTCCTGAGTTGCCTCAGCTCTTGAGAACTCCCCTTTGATTTGTCCCGATCCCATGACCAGGATTCGGTCGGAGATCCCGAGTATTTCTGGCAGTTCTGAGGAGACGAAAATAATGCCGACGCCGGTCGCGGCAAGCTCTCCGATGAGCCGATAGATTGCCTGCTTTGCGCCCACATCGATGCCACGAGTCGGATCATCGAGTAGAAGAATCTGGGGGGATCGGGCCAGCCACTTCGCCAACACGGTTTTCTGCTGATTTCCACCGCTCAGGTTCAGGACGAGCTGTTCCAGCCCGGCGATTTTTATGTCAAGTTCTTCGACGTACTTCGCAGCCAAAGCTCTCTCTTTCTTTCTATCCAATATGCCATGGTAAGAGACATCTCGGATGCTTGCCGCCGAGATATTCGGTCCCAGCGGCATCCCGAGGAACAATCCCTGCTCTTTGCGGTCCTCTGGAACCAGTCCGATACCTCCCCGGATTGCATCCCCGATTCGGTTGATCTTGTGTTTATATCCCACCACTTCGACTGTTCCCCGCTCTGTTCGATCGGCGCCGAAAATTGCCCGTATCAACTCGGTTCTTCCGGAACCCAGCAACCCGGCAATTCCCACCACCTCGCCACTTCGAAGTTCGAACGAGATCTGCCGGAGCATATTTCCGCTGCTTAGGCCGTTGACCCTCAGGACGACTTCACCAACGGGAACCTCACGTTTGGCGTACATATCCGCTATGTCCCTGCCAACCATTTTCTGGACTTCTTCCTCCGGGGTGACCTCCCTCGCGTTTTGCGTATCGATTTTCTTTCCGTCCCTCAATACGGTGATTCGATCGGCTATTTCGAAAACCTCCCCCAGGTTGTGGGATATGTATATGATTCCGAGCCCTTCCTGCTTAAGTCGTCGTATAACAGAAAAAAGCGTGAGTATTTCCGATTCAGAGAGCGCCGAAGTTGGCTCATCCATAATCACAACATGGGACTTCATGGACAGAGCTTTGGCTATTTCGGTGATCTGCTGCTGGCACACATTGAGCGTGTTGATCCGTTGGGTCACGTCCAGCTCCACACCGAGCTGTTTTATCAGCTTCTGCGACTGTCGGTGTATCGCTCTCTGGTCGATAATAGCAAACGGTCCTCTGCGTGGCTCTCTCCCGATGAAAATATTTGCTTCGACACTCAGATGCGGCGCGAGATTGAACTCCTGGTAGATCATCGCGATCCCCAGAGATTGGGCGTGGCTCGGATTGTGGATCTCCACGGGGTGTCCGTCAAGTTCGATCTCCCCTGAATCTCGGCGGTAGGCGCCGCTCAGTATCTTCACCAATGTCGACTTTCCAGCTCCGTTCTCTCCCAGGATAGCGTGAACTTCGCCACGCCGCACCTCGAAGCTCACGTCGTCAAGGGCCCGTACGCCTGGAAACGACTTGCTGATGGATTTCATCCGTAGAATCGTGTCGTCCATGAATAGTCCCGGATAGCGGGTGAGTTCTCAGGGTGAAAAAGAGGAGGTCGACTGGCGGCCTCCCCCTTTTGCATACCAAGTCGAACGCTAGTGGATTTCCTCCAGATAGCTGTCGAGATTATCGGCCGTGACCACGTTGGTACCGGTACCTATGACCTTGTTGGCCGGTACCTTCAGTGTCCCCTCTACCAGACCGACGAGTGTCTCCACAACCAGTTTACCCTCCGCATACGGCAGTTGGGCCACGGTGCCCTGGATGTATCCCTCTCTGATGAGCGTGGGAACCGGCTCAAAAATATCGAAGCCGAACACGATCTTTTCCCCTGGGCCGTATCCCATGGCCTTCAGCGCTTCTGCGGCGACATTCGGCCCGCTGACGCAGTAAAAGGCATCCAGGTCGGGGTATTCCGTCAGTAGGTCCTCCACGATTGGAATCCCTCGTTCCAATGCGTCGCCGTGGGACTCTACTGACACTATTTCGATGTCAGGGTGGCCCTTTATGGCTTCTTTGAAACCCTCGATTCGCTGATTCAAATTGAGTGCGGTTAAACCGCCAGTCAGTATGGCGACCTTCCCTTTTCCGCCCAGCATGTCGATTAACGTCTCTGCGCCCTGCTGACCTGCAGCCACGTTGTCGGTACCCACGTACACCAGGCGGCTGCTTTCCGGAGCGTCCGTATCGAAGGAGATCATTTTGATGCCTGCATCCAAACCTCTGCGAATTACCGGCTCGATCGTAGCAGGATCGTTGGCGGCGATGGCGATGCCGTCGACACCCATGGCGATGTAATCCTCGATAATCGCGATCTGAGCGTCTGCCTCGGCGGCCTGGGGTCCATGGAAAAAGGCTCTCACACCCATCGCAGCCGACTTTTCCTCCATTCCCTTTTCGAGGTCCGCCCAGAACGGGTGTCCCACCGATTTGGGCACCAGGACGATTGTAAGCGTCTCATCCTTGGCCGCTTTCTGTCCGCCGGCAAAAACCAGCCCCGCCATCAGCAGCCCGGCGATTGCCAGCATCAGCCCCTTTCTGCGTTTCACAATTTTACCTCCTGTGAGTTTTTGCGCTTCCGGAATAAACGGAAGTGCATTTGGTATTAAACATTAGATAGCAACAATCGTACCAACTTTCGAAATTGCTCACGTCTAAATAACTATAATATAGTTAATTAGGAACCTAACTTGTGCGTCTTGACGGATTGATCGAGAATCGTATAATAATTATACGATTCTAGTAACAAATTGTGTAACGAGGTAACAATAGGAATGCACCACATCCTGATCGTTGACGACAATACCAAGCTGTGTCGTAGCTTGTCGAGGAACTTCATGCAATACGACTACACGTGCTCTTCAGCCCAAGACATGAGCAGCGCCCTGCAAATTTTCCTGGATGAGGAGATCGATCTCGTGTTGCTGGATGTGCGACTTGGTGAGGAAAATGGCCTCGATCTTCTCCAGCAATTGGCGGAACTGAATAATAACCTGCCCGTTATCATGATAACGGCCTTTGCCACGGTTGAAGCAGCGGTGCAGTCGATTAAATTTGGAGCCTTCGATTACATACAGAAGCCGATTAATTTCAAAAAACTCCTCAAGATCGTAGAAAATGCGCTGCAGCTCCAGGTTTTAAAGGATGAGAATGAAAAACTCAAACACAGGCTGCACGAGCTCAGCACGCCGATCATTTCCAATAACCCGGAGATCTTGAAGCTATGCAGAAAGGCAAAGAAGCTGGCGCCAACGGAATTGCCGATTCTCATCTATGGTGAGAGCGGGACGGGGAAGGAATTGATTGCCGATTACATTCACGGAAACTCGAATCGTTCCAGCAGTGAAATCGTAAAGATCAACTGCTCCGCTTTTCCCGAGTCGCTGCTGGACAATGAGCTTTTCGGGCACGAAAAAGGTGCTTATACGGGGGCGGATTCGGCTTACAAAGGGGTCTTTGAAAGGGCTCACCGCTGTACACTATTTTTGGATGAGATTGGAGACATGCCGCTGGCCATTCAGGCGAAAATATTGCGAACCATTCAAAACTGCGAGATCCGCCGTTTAGGCGGAAGGGAAAAGATAAGCGTAGACATCCGGTTTTTAGCTGCTACCAACAAGGACCTGGAAAGCTTGATCCACAAACAAAACTTCCGCCACGACCTTTTTTACCGACTCAATGCGGCAACGCTCTGCGTACCTCCGTTGCGCGAGCGCAAAGATGATATTCCCCTGCTTGCCGACTATTTCCTGCGGGAGTTCGGCAGGATCAAAGGAGTTGATGCTATAGTGCTGGATGAACGTGTGCTATCCCACCTTCTGGAATACGATTGGCCTGGGAATATCAGAGAACTGAAAAATACGATCAACTACGCCGCTACCGTTTCAAACGACGCCAAGATCACATTGGACGATCTACCGCCCCGTTTTGTCCAAGACACTGTCGGCGGTGCATCCACCCCGAATGTTCGTGAACGCGTGGAGCGTGAGCTCATAATCAGTGTGCTTCGCAAGACGAATCACAACAAGACCAAAACCGCACAGCTGCTTAATATGAGTCGAAAAACGTTGTACAATAAGATGACAAGATATGAAATCTCGACTGCGGCCAACTGATCCGCGTCCCATCCTCGAGTTGAAGAACCTCTATCTTAACTTCAACACGTTGAACGTGCTGAAAGACATCAACCTCTCGGTGGGACGATCCGAGGCACATGCCATCGTAGGCGAGCATGGGGCGGGCAAATCATCACTGTGCCATATAATAAGCGGTTTCCTCCGCCAGAGCTCGGGAACGATCCTGATTGATGGACAGCCCTGCGAGTATATCACACCCAAGCGGGCTCACCTGTTCGGAATCGAGCTGGTCACTCAACAGAATCCGCTTTTTGAAAACCTCACGATCATTGACAATCTCATCATTGACAACCGTGGGTTTTCTCACTCCCCTTTTCTCAGCAAGTCCAAGCTCAGGGCCAGAGCTGTGGAGCTGTTGAAGCACTACGACTTCAGTCTCGATCCCGATGCCATCGTCAAAAACCTCAAACTTGCAGACCGCGTCCTGCTTGATATTCTGAAACATATCGCCAACCGCCCCAGACTTCTGATTCTTGACGAAGCACTGCAAAAGCTCTCCGCCGTCAACCTCAGAAAAATGATAGCGATCCTGGGTCATCTCAAATCCAGGGGTGTTTCCATCATCTTCATTACCCATAGGATCGATGACATCTATCACTTCGCTGATATGGTAACGATACTGAAGAACGGAGAGACCCTAATCACCGACTCGGTAAACAACATCGACAAGATAAATCTTATACGCCTTGCCTATACCCAGCTCAATACCAACGAGAGTCTCGAGAATGCCAATCAGGAGTTCTACCAGCTACTCAAATACAACGAGGCGATGCTGCAGAAATTACCGGTAAATCTGATCGTTGTGGATCGGAACAACCGGATAAAACTGATAAATGAAAAGGCGAAGGAGTACTTTGACATCAAAGACAGCAACTATCTGAACATGATGATGGACAGACTGTTGACAGACCACAATACTGCGGTACTAACACTGATCGAGGAAGGGCTCAAGCAACGCCAGGACAGAGTCTTCTATAACGTTCCGCTGTTCCGTAAAAGCGGAACGGCTCACACGAACATCAGGATCCATCCGCTTTACGATGAGACATTCTTAATCGGGCATAACGTCGTTATCGAAGATATTACCGAGCAGGAAAAACTCCGTGAGCAGGTCGTGCTCTCGGAGAAGCTCGCTTCGGTCGGGCTTCTTTCAGCAGGGGTGGCTCACGAGATAAATAATCCGTTGGAGATCATCGCGAATGATATCGAGTACATCAAGTTGAAAATCACTCATCCGGAGGTCCTGGAGTCTTTGAACGAGCTTGAAGGGGAATTCCACTCCATCTCTCAGATCGTGAATGATCTGGTTACGTTTTCTGACAATAACCGGTCGTTGACAGAGATTGTAGATATCAATGAGCTGATCTCCGGTATTTTGAACCTCGTAAAATACAGCGCACAGCATCGGAATATCACGATGCATTTTAAGAGGATGGAGGAACCGCTGGAGGTTCTTATTAACAGAACGGAAATCAAACAGGTTATCCTCAATTTGATAAAGAACAGCTTCGAAGCGATGCCAGAAGGCGGGGATCTAACGGTTTGCACCACCGAGCGCTGCACTGATGGTTCGTCCCAGGCTGAAATCACGGTGCGGGATACCGGATGCGGTATACCGGCTCAGGACATCAAGGATATTTTCGTTCCCTTTTATTCAACGAAAAGAGGGAGCAACATGAATATGGGGTTGGGTTTGTCTGTCAGCTACGGCATCATAAGTAAGTATAACGGGTCGATAAGTGTCGAGAACATTGACGGTGAAGGTTGTCAATTCACGATTATTCTGCCCATCAAGACAACCGAGATGTAGCGCCATAGCGGAAATCGGCGCTCAACGTGGTGAACAGGGTGCACTCCAAGAACCCTATTTCGCCGCGGTCTTGTACCGGTTGATGGCGTTCAGATAGGCCCGGGCGCTCGCCTCCACGATGTCCGTTGACGCCCCCCTTCCGATGTAATGGCCTCCGTTGATCTCCACGGTAACCGACACCTCGCCGATGGCCTGGCGACCCGGGGTGATGGCCTGAACGGTGTATTCCAGGAGCTTGGCCGAAACACCGATGGCCCGGTCGATCGCATTGATCATGGCATCCACGGGTCCGTCGCCTGTGGCCGCCTCCTCCAGCATCGTACTTTCGGTCTTGATGCGAACCGTGGCCGTGGGCACCGCCATGTTGCCGGATTGGAAGTTGAAGTAGGCCAGCTCATAGGTGTCCGGTTGCTCACCGATCTGGTCGCGCACGATCACGTACAGATCGTCGTCGTAGACCTCTTTTTTGCGGTCCGCCAGGTCGAGGAAATGCTGATAGGCCGCGTCCAGGTTCTCGTCGCCCAGCATCAGTCCCAGTTCTTCGAGGCGGCGGCGGAAGCCGTGCTTGCCCGAGTGCCTGCCCAGCACCAGGGTGCTGGAATCCCGGCCTACATCTTCGGGGGTCATGATCTCGTAGGTGGCCCGATGCTTGATTACCCCGTCCTGATGGATCCCCGATTCGTGGGCAAAGGCGTTCTCGCCGACTATCGGCTTGTTCCTGGGGATGGGAAAGCCGATGATGTTGCTCAGCAGCCTGGAGGAGTTGTAGATCTGCCGGGTGTCGATCCCCGTGGTATAGGGCAGCAGATCCTGGCGGACGTTGATGGTCATGACCAGCTCTTCCAGGGAGGCGTTTCCCGCCCGCTCCCCGATCCCGTTCACCGTGACCTCCACCTGTCGGGCGCCGTTCTTGATCGCCGCTATAGAGTTGGCCACACCCAGTCCCAGATCATTGTGGCAGTGCACCGACAGGACCGCCTTGTCCATGTTGGGCACCCGCTCCAGGATGCTGCGGATGAAGGCGCCGAACTCCTCGGGAACGGCATAGCCGACCGTGTCGGGTATGTTGATCACCGTCGCCCCCGCTTCGATTGTCTTTTCCACCAGGCGGCAGAGGAAGGGCAGCTCGCTGCGGGTGGCGTCCTCCGGAGAGAACTCCACCTCATCGACCCGCTGGCGGGCCCAGCGTACCGCCTGGCAGGCCATCTCCAGAACCGCCTCCGGGTCTTTCTTGAGCTTGTGCTTCATGTGGATCGGGGAGCTGGCGATAAAGGTGTGAATCCGTTTGCGTTCGGCCTCCTTTATCGAGTCGTAGGCCGCCTCCAGATCCTTCTCCACGGCCCGGGCCAGAGCCGTGATGGCCGGACCCTTCACCCTCTGGGCAATTATCCGGCAGCCGTCGAACTGTTGGGGGGAGGATACGGGGAAGCCCGCTTCGATGGCATCCACCCCCAGCCTGGCCAGCTGGGCCGCCATCTCGTACTTCTGCTCGATGCTCATCGAGGCTCCCGGGGATTGCTCCCCATCCCGCAGGGTGGTGTCGAAGATATATATCCGTTCCATTTCGTTTCTTCTATTCCTCTCTTATTTAGGCGATCGTGATCTTGAAGTCTTCATTCAGCTTTTCCGAGGCGCCTTTTCGCTGCTGGGGAGGTGGGCTGGACTGCTTCCTTCCCCGCTCCATGGAGATCAGACCGCTGCGGGCGACCTCCCGGATCACGTAAGGTTGAAGCACGGCCATGAAGTTGTCGATCTTGTCCGAGGAACCGGTGACCTCCAGCACCATGGAATCGATCCCCACGTCCAGGACTCTGGCCCGGAACACATCGGCCACTTGAAAGATCTCTCCCCGCAGGTTCGGCTTTGCCCGCACCTTGATCAGAGCCAGCTCCCTGTGCAGGGAGGGAAGGGGGCTCAGGTCGTTGACTTTGATCACATCGATCAGCTTGTTGAGCTGCTTTTTGATCTGATCGAATACGTTGTCATCGCCTTTGCACACCAGGGTGATCCGCGTGATTTGAGGATCCGTGGTTACCCCGGCGGTGATGCTTTCCAGATTGTAGCCCCGGCCCGAGAACAGGCCGGCGATCCTGGAAAGGACGCCCTGATGATTCTCCACCAGCATGGACAGTACGTGAATCATGATTCCCCCTCTTCTGAGAACATCATTTCGGAGTTCCCGGCGCCCGGAGCGACCATGGGAAACACGTTGAACTCCCTCTCCACCAAGAAATCGATGAATATGGGCCGGTCCTTGATTGCTTCGGCCTGCTTCAGCGCGGGCTCGATATCCGCATCATTCATCACCCGCAGGCCCACGGCCCCGTAGGCCTCGGCCAGCTTGACGAAATCCGGGTGGTAGACCGGGCAGTGATCCCCCGGTCCCCTACACTGGGGCGGACACTCGGCCCCGGTCATCAGGCAGGTGGAGGAGTAGCGCCTGTCGAAGAACAGCTCCTGCCACTGCCGCACCATCCCCAGGTACCCGTTGTTGAGGATGGCCACGATCACCGGCAGCCTGTTCTGCACAGCGGTGGCCAGTTCCTGGATGTTCATCTGGATCGAACCGTCTCCGGCGATGTCGATGACTCTCTTGTCCGGATTGGCGATTTGGGCGCCGATAGCCGCGGGGAATCCGTAGCCCATCGTACCCAGTCCTCCGGAGGTCAACAGGCTGCGGGGGTGGCGGAAGGTGAAGAATTGGGAGGTCCACATCTGGTTCTGCCCCACCTCCGTGGCGATGATCGCATCGGGAAAGACCCGGCAGATCGCCTGGATCACC
>CAZPQC010000020.1:0-40245 GCA_964588525.1 uncultured Spirochaetaceae bacterium | reverse complement strand
CCGGGGAGCCGGACTGAGCGTCTGCCGGTGTTCCGCCATCTGCCGATGACCCGGAGCGTACCGGCTTTCTTCAGCACTCCGAAAAAAAACCGCCCGGACAGGATGCCCGGACGGTTATGAATTGCTTCAGTCCGCAGTCTGACTGCAGGCTTGGAGGATTACCACTGGGGCGGGTAGAGCTCCTCCACGTCGGCCTTGGTAATGTCTTCATCAACGTGGACTTGCCGGCCCCGTTTTCCCCTACCAGCGCGTGGACCTCTCCGGCAAACACGTCAAAATCGACCTGGTTCACCGCAATCGTCCCGGGAAAACGTTTCGTCACATTCTCCATATCCAGCGCCACAACTGGCTGTCGATCGCTCACTTTGTTCGTTCCTTCGTATGGTTTATCTCAGTACACACATTGTTTCGCCGCGTCCGCAAACACCTTCAGCTTCGCCACCGGTGTTTCAAAAAAGTGGTCCGAAGCCGAGCAAACATATCCCCCCCTATTACCCGCGGTTTGGAAGAGTTTGCGAACCATGGCTCGGATTCCTTCATCCGATCCCTCCAGGGTGTTGAACTGGTCGATGCCGCCGATCATGGCAATTCTCCCGGCGATTTTCTCGGCGAACTCCCAGGGTTCCTGGTTGCCGCCGACGCTCACCGGTGCCAGGGTCTCTGACACGTCCGTGTTGTTTTGGACTATGAGATCCTCGATTCCCCTGGTACCGCCGCAGGTGTGGTAGGTAATCAGGAAACCGGCGTCATGGAGCGCATCGTGCATCTCCCTGTCGTAGGGAAGGCAGAATTCTTTGTGCAGATCAGGAGATATCAGGGACGAGGAGGAGGATCCTCCCCCGGTTTCAATCAGATCGAATTTTGCCCCCCTCATGCTTTCTATGAACTGCAGTTTTTTATCCAGGAGGATCCGCAAAAATCGATGCACCCAATCGGGCTTGTCGAAGGTAGCGAGGATCAATTCGTTGATATCCATAAGACAGGCGGCATGCTGCCAGCACCCCGCCTGGTCCCCCCAGACGAAACCGCGGAGGATGCCTCTGTCTCCGATTTCATCGTATCGTTTTTCAATCGGGGACAGATCCAGCTTCGGTACCGGCATGTATTTCCGGATCAGCTCGATGTCCTCATCCTTTTCGATCAGGTACTTCGAGATCCAGGTGGTGTGACGGTTTCCGGCTGTGTTGTAGGTGAGCACCCCTTCGGGAGTCGTAATCGAGTGCTTTGTCCTGCGGTCCTCCGGATCATCGCTTACTATCCGCGGCTCATCCCTCCACTCGGCAGTGTTGAGTTTGCTAAAATCCGCGTCTACCAGCCAAAACTGGGCCATGTCCTCGAAGTACTGGATCTGCGCATCCAACCCGACCTGTTCGAAGGCTTCCAGATCCGAAATGCCTCCCAGGTATTTGTCCAGGTGATATCCCTGCCACTGATGGATCGTGGCCGGCAGCCTGTCGGGTTTTTCATTGTGAAGGGCCGTCATCAGGCGCTCTTTGGATGTCATAAAACTCAGCCTTTCTCGCCGTTGAAAGCGCGAATCTCCTCGAACATGGCCAGGATATTCTCCACGGGCACGTTTGCCTGTATGTTGTGCACCGGGGTAAACACGTATCCGCCTCCCCGTAGCCGTTTTTCAGGAGCCGCGGATCCATCCCCCTTGCCGAGATCTGCACCGGATTCAGTATATCGTAACCCGCTTCGACGAAATCGTCCAGAAAATCCACGACCGAGCCGCAGGTAGGGAAGAAGGTTTTCCACGTCGTGTCTTCATGCACCCAATCGCTCATCCGTTCCCGACATGTAGATTGCCTCTATCCGCATCCCCGACCGCCTCATGGTACATTTTCATGTTCTTCATCTGGATTTCGAATTGATACCGATGGATATCCTGGATGTATTGCTTCCTGGTTATCATGGACACGAGCCACTCTTCCGGATCTCTGATGCCCCGGGGGTAGGCCAGATGGGGACCGGGCACATAGGCAATATTGGAAAAAGCGGCGCCGCCGAAGTTACCGATCAGCGCCTAGTCGGAATTGTCGAAGTAGTACCCGTCTTTAGCAGCTGATGGTTTATGGCTTTCCTTAGCCGCTCTGGAGAGGTCATCGCTACTGACGGCTTTTCAGCGAAACCGGCTCGCCGTTCTCCACATGTCGGGGTTCGGTCCCATCGCGGCTTTCAAGGGATCGGTTACCTCTTCCAGTTCTCTCACAGTCATCTCCGGCAGCACGAAATCCAAAGCTTCCACGTTTCTCCGCACCTGATCCGGTTTACGCGCACCCACCAGTACCGCTCTTACCCCGGGGCGTTGCAGCAGCCAAAGGATCGCGGTGTGGGCCATGGACACGCCGGCGGTCTTGCATATCGAACGGATCCGGGACAGGGCCTGGAAAACCTGCTCCTCGTAGCCGGCCTCCTCATGCACGGTTCCGGGACGGTCCTTGGAATAGAAACGGATCCTGGCCCGTTCGTCATCCACATCAGCCGGATCGGCGAACTTACCGGTCAACAACCCCTGAGCCAAGGCGCTGTAGGCCAGGACAGGCACCTCGTGTTGTTGACAGGCTTCGAGGATTTCGTACTCCACCGCCCTGAACAGCAAACTGTAGGGCAGCTGGTCGACCACGGGACGGGTAACCGTGAACGCGTCCTCCAGATCCTTGACTCCGAAGTTGCATACACCGACGGATCTGACCTTGCCGGAACGCTCGAGAGACAGCATCGCTTCCAGGGTCTGTTCCGTCGCCACCTCCCTGTTCGGCCAGTGAATCAGGTACAGATCGATATAGTCGGTTCGCAGCCGTTTCAGGCTTCCCTCGCAGGCGCGGACGATGCCCTCGGGATCCATATTGTCCACCCACACTTTGGTCGCGATCACGGCGGATTCGCGTCTGCCCTCCAAGGCCTTCCCCAGGACCTCCTCGGATCGGCCCCCGCCGTAGAACTCAGCGGTGTCGAAACAGTTTATCCCCAGCTCCAGCGCCGTGTGGACCGTGGCCACAGAGTCCACCTCCTCCTGATCCCCCCATGTGTATCCCCCCCCCAGAGCCCAACAGCCCAGTATCATCTGAGAGATCCTGATGTCCTTGTCTCTTATCTCAATGTAGTTCATTTCTGTCTCCTTCTAATCGAACAACAGTCCGCCGTTCTGATCGATGATTTCCCCCGTGATGAATCCCGCCAGCGGGTGGATGAGAAAGCGCACCACATGGGCAAACTCCTCGGGCTCGCAAAACCTGCCCACCGGAATTTTCTTCAATAGTTCCCGGCGCTGGGCCTCCGTCAGCTGCTCGGTAATCATGGGTGTGCGGACGTAGGCCGGCGCTATGCCGTTTACCGTAATCCCGAAGGGAGCCGTCTCGGCGGCCAAAGAAAAGGTGAGGGAGATAAGCCCGCCCTTGGACACGGAATAGGCGGTTCCGGCCGTTATCCCGCCGCTTTTCGCCGCCAAAGAGCTGGTGTTGATGATACGCCCCCAGCGTTTGCGCTTCATTCCCGGCAGTACGGCCCGGGACAGGTAGAAAGCGCCGTCCAGGTTCACCCGCATTATCTTCCGCCACTCCTCCGGCTTGGTCTCCAGAGCCTTGTTGTTGGAAAGGATTCCCGCGATGTTGAGTAAGATATCGATCGTACCTACGTCCTGTTCGATCTTCTTGACCGCCGCATCGACCTGCCCGGAATCGCCGACGTCGAATGCTATCGGATAGGTATTCGAGCCCAGCTGCCTGCAAAGGCTGTCCAGCGCACCGGGATCCAGATCGGCCAGCACCGTAAATATCGAATCCTCCAGCAAGAACCTAGCCGTCGCCCGTCCCAGAACTCCTACAGCGCCTGTAATCAGGGCAATCTTTTTATCTGCCATCTTCTATTCTCCTCTCCATGCAGAATGCTACAGTATGCCTCTTGAATGTTTGGGTAATAAGCGATTTATCCGCCGGGCAGCGCCTTCCAGTACGGTGCGAGCACCCGGCGCAGCTCCCCCACCACCCGGCGGGTTTCGCTGCCCACGGCACCGGCCTCCGACTCTTCAGTCGCGGCATCACCGGTCCGCGGCTCCCCGTCGTCACGGCCGAGAATCAGGCTCGACAAAACGGCGGCCACACCGTCGGTAAGGGCGGTGCGGTCGTAGCCGCCCTCCAGAGTGAAGGCCAGTCGCCCCGGGCAGCACTCCTCGGCCAGCTCCTGCAGGATCGCGGTCAGCTGCCCGTACGCGCCGCCGGACATTCCCATACCGGCGAGGGGATCGTTTCTGTGGGTATCGAACCCCGCCGACACCAGGATCAGCTCCGGGGCGTACTCCCTGGCAACGGGAAGCAGAAACTCCCGGAACACGTAGAGGTAGTCTGCGTCCCCCTGCCCGCCGTACAGAGGAACGTTCATGGTGTAGCCCAGCCCCGCCCGGCGGCCGACCTCGTCGATTCGCCCGGTGCCGGGGTAATGGGGATACTGGTGAACGGAAAAGTAGAGCACCTCATCGGTTTCATAGAAGGAATGCATCGTGCCGTTACCATGGTGCACGTCCCAATCCACGATCAGCACCCGCTTCAGCCCGTGTCTGCGCAGCCCGTACATGGCGGCTATCGCCACGTTGTTGAACAGGCAGAAACCCATGGCCCGGTCCGCTTCGGCATGATGTCCCGGAGGGCGGACGAAGGCGAAGGCGGCGGGATAGCTCCCGCTCAACACGGCCTCCGCCGCTGCCATGGTTCCGCCTGCCGCACGTAGCGCCGCAGCGTAGGAATCGGAGGTTGCCGATGTGTCCGGATCCAGAACCGTGAAGCTGCTCTCCCGGGTCTGCTCGATGCGACGGATGTAGCCGGGCTCGTGGACCCAGGCCAGCTCTTCGAAGGTGGCATCCCTGGGCGGAATATCCTGCAGATGATCCTTCAAGGGAAAATCTGAGAGCATCCGATCGATCGTCACCAGCCGCTCCGGTCCTTCCGGGTGCATCGGACCGTTGGAGTGCTTCAGGTAGATCGGATCTCGGATGATGGCTACCGTGTTCATACCCACTCACTATAGGAGAGGATTCCCTCTTTTGCAAACCCTAAGAAGACAAGGCAATCTTCCTTTCAATTGATGGAAGATTGCGTTATGCTATTCCCCACGCCGATGGGCAGATACTCAACCCTGGTACGGCTCCTCATCGCCTTCTTTCTCCTGGTGCTCCTGGTCCTGATCGGGACTCTGGGCTACAAGTTCATCGAAGGCTGGTCCATGGGGGACAGCCTCTACATGACCTTCATCACCATTACCACCGTCGGCTTCGGCGAGGTAAGACCTCTGTCCGCTGCGGGACAGCACTTCACGATCGTCTTTCTGGTGCTCAGCATCGGGACCGTCGGCTATTCGGTAACCGTGCTCATCACCTACGTGTTCGAGGGGCAGATCCTCAACGTCATGAGGGAGCGAAGAATGAAACGAACGATTCGCCATTTGAAGAACCACTTCATCATCGTCGGGGGCGGGGCCGTGGGACGGGAGGCGGCCTACGAGTTCAGCCGCTCCAAGAAACGATTCGTGATCGTGGACCGCAATCCATCCCAGTCGGATCTGTCCCGGGATGAATCGATCCCGATCTTGGAGGGGGATGCGATCAACGACGAGGTCCTGGTGGAAGCTGGGATCGAGCGTGCTTCCGGGTTGATCTCCGCACTGCCCGAAGACGAGGCCAATGTCTTCGTGGTGCTGACCGCCCGGCAGCTCAACCCCCACCTTCTCATCGTCAGCCAGGCCGCGGAGGAGAGAACCAACCGCAAGCTCATCAAGGCCGGGGCCAATCGCGTCATCTCTCCGAAGAGAATCGCCGGCCAGCGGATGGCGGCCATGGTGCTGAGGCCGAATCTGCTTAACTTCCTGGATGTGATCGTCCAGGGGGGCGAGCTGGACATGCGCTTCGAAGAGGTGGCCCTGGATCCCGGCTCACCTCTGATCGACAAGACCCTCAAAGAGGCCGGCATCGGCCAGCACACCGGGGCGATCATCGTGGGCATCAACGCTCCGGAGGGGCGGGTGCGGATCAACCCATCGACGACCTCGACCCTATCCTCGGTGAGACTCGGAGATGGGGACGTGCTCATCGCGCTGGGAAACGAGGATCAACTCGCCCGGCTGCGGGAGTTCGTGCGCAAAGGGCGTTGACCCCGTCCTACTCCGTCCAGTCCAGAACGACCTTTCCCGACTTTCCGGCCCGCATCACCTCGAAACCCCTCTCGTACTCGGTGTAGTGAAAGCGGTGGGTGATGAGCGGGGTTATATCCAATCCGGTCTGGATCATCATGGTCATCTTGTACCAGGTTTCGTACATCTCCCGCCCGTAGATCCCCTTGATGGTCAGGCCGTTGAACACGACCAGATCCCAGTCCACGGCCGTATGGGGCGGGAGGATCCCCAGCAGGGCGATCTTGCCGCCGTGACACATGTTTTCCAGCATCTCGTTGAAGGCCTCGGCGGAGCCGGACATCTCCAACCCCACGTCGTAGCCCTCCTTCATGCGCAGATCCTTTTGGGTTTCGGCGATGCTCTGCTTCGGCACATTCACCAGCCTGGTGGCCCCCATGCGCCCGGCCAGCTCCAGGCGGTAGGTATTGGGATCACTCACCGTCACGTAGCGGGCTCCCGCGTGTTTGACGATGGCCGTAGCCATCATACCGATGGGACCGGCACCGGTGATCAGCACATCCTCCCCCAGCACGTCGAAGGAAAGGGCGGAATGGGTGGCGTTGCCCAGCGGATCGAAGCAGGCGAGCACGTCCATGGAGATACCGGGATCGGCGTGCCAGACGTTGGTTTGCGGGATGCACAGGTACTCGGCGAAGCACCCCGGTCGGTCCACGCCCACGCCGCTGGTGCTGGCGCACAGGTGCCTTCGCCCGGCCAGGCAGTTGCGGCAATGGCCGCAGACCAGGTGGCCCTCCCCGCTGACAACATCCCCGGGGTAGAAATCCTTGACCAGCTTTCCCACCGTCTCGACCGTGCCGGCGAATTCGTGACCGATAACCATCGGTACCGGTACGTGCTTCCGGGACCACTCGTCCCAGTTGTAGATATGCACGTCGGTACCGCAGATTGCTGATTTATGGATCTTGATCAGCACATCGGTCAGGCCGACCTCCGGCTCGGGAACCTCCTCGAGCCAGAGACCGGGTTTTGCGTGTTTCTTTACCAGCGCTTTCACGCCTGAGACACCCTCACGCTATCCGTCACGCTACATGGATAGAAGATCGAAATTCTTGTCTTCGAGCTGATCCGGGCTCACCGATTTTCCCGCTTCCAACAGCTGTCCCAATCGAATCAGTTCCCGCGCCTTGCCCATGCTGGCCGCTGCCGCCAATTTTCCCTTGACATAAAAACCGGCCAGGAAAAACTTGTCGGTAACGCTGCCGCGAAACACGACCTGGTCGAAGCCCGGGGCATGACCGATGTAACGCAGGGAGCTGCCGTACTGCTTGCTCCAGAAGAAGGGCACCCCGGCGTAGCCGTCCTTAGACCCGAGCATGCAGCGGGCCGCATGCATACCCTGCCGTCCAGCCTCGACCCAGTGTTCGATCCGCCGAGGCTGCCCGCCGTGCGCGTCCGGAACCAGGGCGATATCCCCTGCGGCGAAGATGCCTTCCGCGGAGCTCTCCAGCCTGGCGTTCACAGGGATCGCACCTTCCTTGACCAGCCCGCTGCCCTCCAGGAATTCCACAGCCGGCCGGATGCCTGCTCCGATGACCACCAGATCGGTCTTCAGCCGGCTGCCGCCCGACAGGAGCACTTCGCTCACCCTCCCCCGGCCCGTGAACTCTTTCACGGTTTCACCGAGGTGGAAGATCACCCCGTTCTCCTCATGGGTCTTCCTGATCCTCCGGCCGATCTGCTCGCCGAATATATTGGCCAGGGGTACCTCCTCGGGCGCCACGACATGGACCTCGATCTCCCGGGTGCGCAGGGAGCAGGCGACCTCAAGACCGATGAAGCTCGCACCCACGATTAGCGCTGTTTTGGCCGTTTCCAGCTCGGAGAGGATCGCCTCTGCGTCCTGTCGGGAGCGCAGCAGATAGCAGCCCGCCTTGTCCGCTCCGGGTACGGGGAGGGTTCGAGGCGTCCCGCCGGTGGCCAGGAGGATACGGTCGGCCTTCATCGTTGCACCGTCGGCAAAGGTCACGGCTCGGCCGGCGGGATCCACGGCGGTGACCGGCTTTTCGGTCAGCAATTCGATCTTCAGGCGCTCGTAGAACTTCTGGCCCCGCAGGGGAAGCCACTTGGCCGGGGCCTCTCCGGACAGCAGATCCTTGGAAAGCATGGTCCTGTCGTAGGGGCCGTAGGCCTCACCGGTCACCATCACGATCCGGCCGGCAAAGCCCTCCCGCCGCAGGGTCTCCGCCGCGGAGTTGCCCGCCGCTCCGGCGCCCACGATCAGCATGGTGCGGTCATCTTCGCCCTCCGGCATCGCGATCATTCCTTTACCGGTCTGACGAATCCATACCTGCCCTTTTTCGACCTTGGTTTCGTAGGAGGGAATACCGTTCAATCCAGGCGGGGCCAGCAGCCGCCCGTCCCGAATATCGAATCTGGCGTTATGCCAGGGACAGGTAACGACGTGCCCTGCGATGAGTCCGTCACTCAGAGGGCCGTGGTAGTGGCTGCACTCGTTCCCGCAGGCATAGATCTTTCCTTCCGAGCGAATCAGAAGTACCTTCTTCTCTTCCACCTCGATGACAGCGGGAACACCCTCCTTCAGCTCGCCCTCGGCAATTGCTTTGATCCAATCATTCTTCTCCATAGTTGCTCCTTATCTTCGCGCTCTGGAGGTCACCAGACCCAGCAGCAGGCCGACTCCGGCTCCCACCGCCCCGCATATCAGGATGTTTCGGCGTATCTGCTTGATTCCGGTCACCGATTTGACCAGGTCATCGAGCACGTTTTTCGATGGGCTGATCAACACCTGAACGCTCACGTACCCGCTGGATGTACGGGCAAAGATCAGGTAGCCCACGGCCAGTCCAATGATCCCGACAATAATCAGCAGCAGGATGATTCGTTTCATGGCCGATCTCCTCCTTGCAGGCGGTCTCTCAGATAGGTATACAGCTTGGCATCCAGGATACGGTTCTCCCGTTCACACTCGGAAAGAAAACCTCCGACATCCCCGGGCCGGAGGGTAAACACGCGTATCCGTTCCGAACCCTCGTGCTGCGGAACAAGCGTCGGCTCTTCGGCCACGCGCATGTACACCATGTGGACGATCTCCGTGGATAGACCCGCCGTGCTGCTGACCCCCGGTCCGACGTGGACCACCTTGCCCGTGTAACCGGTCTCTTCGGCGAGCTCCCGGCAGGCGGTTTGCTGCGGCGTCTCCCCCGGATCGATCAAGCCGGCGGGAAACTCCAACACTTCCGCTTCAAAGGGAATCCGGAACTGTTCGATGAGCACCAGAGAGCCGCTGCGCTCCGTAGCTGCCACGATGACCGCCGCTTCCCGCCGCTCCCGGCGTTCGATGTAGGTCCAGCGTCCCTCTCTGCCCCTGGTGTCCAGGTAGCGCTTTTCCTTCAACAGGGTCCAGCTCTGTTCGTGCAGCACGCGCTCGCCGATGATGCGCATCGATGCGCTACCCGGTGTGCTCGGTCAGATGCTCGAAGGATCGGTAGACCAATCGGTAGACATCCTGGAAGTCATCCGCCGCTTTTTGCGCCTGTTCCAGGGTAAAGAACTCGTAAGGTGCACCTTCGGGCAGGGCATACGGATAGCGGGTGGGAATGTAGAGAACATCGAGCTCGGCACAGGGCCGAGCAATGGCTGAATATCCTGCATCGTAGCGCTGACAGGCTCGGGCCAGCTTGGCGGTGGAATGGCCGGTAACGACCCGCTCACCCTGCAGGATCAGAAAGGCTTTGAGCACTTTCTCGGCTGCCTGCTGAAACAAAAAACAGGAGATCTCGAAATCTCCGGCTCTGGCATTTTTCTCGGCGGTCTTGCTGTCCTTGGCTCCCTGCACATACCAGCGCAGGGCCTCCCGCTCGTTATTGTTCATAAACCACCCTCCCCTCCTCGAGTATCTGCCCGACCAGGGGATGCTCCCTGTCCCGCAGGGCAGCGAACTCGCCCTCAGTGAATACGTACGGATCAACGGCTACCTCGGCGGAGGCGATGCGTTCGGTCAGCCTGGCGGCCCGGTAAAGCCAGCTCTTGGAGGGCCATTCCTCCAGGGGCTGCTCGGCGGTGGGAGCGACAACCACGCAGAGGTTGAGATCGCTGTGCTGATGGGCATCCCCCCTGGCGTAAGAGCCGAAGACCAGGATCTTCCGCACTGGAAAAATGTCGCGAATAATGTTTACAATGTCCTGAAGCCCGTCCTCGGTAACCATCGGCATGCACGATCAGTGTAGCCGTTATTGAGGAAGGTGTCAAAAGATCCTGGCGGCCCGCCGACCCTGCGGGGACTTTAAATTTTACCGTTTTCCTGAGCATTTTCACCCTTCCCAAAAAGAAAGCCGAGAACCCTCAGGTTTCTAGGAAAATTTAAAGCGGGACTTTAAAATTTACCGCTTTCCCCTATCCGGGCGTATACCCGTCCGGAAGGCCAGCGGCCCGACAGGCAACAGCCGTAATGGCCCGCTCAGCTCTCCTCGAGCTTCACCCGGGGCTCAAAGTCCAGGGAGATCGAGTTGATGCAGTAGCGCCGACCCGTGGGTTCGGGGCCGTCGGGGAATACGTGGCCGAGGTGACCGCCGCAGCGGGCGCAGAGCACCTCTGTGCGGGTCATGCCGTAGCTCTGATCCTCAACGGTGTCGACGGCATCTTCGGAAACCGCCTGGTAGTAGCTGGGCCAGCCGCTGCCGGAGTCGAATTTCGTCTCCGAGTCGAACAGGGGATTCCCGCAGCCGGCACAGCGGTACACTCCCGTTTCCTTGCTGTTGTAGTACTTTCCGGTGAAGGCCCGCTCGGTGCCTTTACGGCGCAGGACCTCGTACTGCTCGGGGCTCAAGATTTTTTTCCACTCGGCATCGCTTCGTTTGCTGTCTTTGTTCATTGAACTCCTCTCTGTTATTCGTTCAGGCTCCAGACCGGGGTCCCCGGCTGTAGCACCCCCCGCCTGCTCCGGCCCGTATCGTCGAATCACCGCCAAGACCGTTCATAAAAGCGGCTCGAGGTATTTCATCGCTGCGCGAATATCGGAAAGAAGATCAATCGTCGTATTTCCTTCTATGGCGACCATTCCGGAGTAGTCTATGGACCGGAGGAAATCGAATAGGTCGGCGAACCGGATGGCCCCGAATCCCGGGAAGAAGCGGTTGTTGTCGGAAATGTGGAGGTTCGAGTAGTGCTTCCGATGTTTCTCCAGGGAAGCGAACATGTCCTTCTCCTCGATATTCATGTGAAAGGTATCCGGCAGCATCTGTACGATCGGGTTTTCAGCGAAGACGGTTATCAACGCGTGAGCATCATCCAGTGTGTTCACAATGCTCGATTCGTAGCGGTTGGTAGCTTCGACAAGAAAGGGTACCTGCTTTTCAATCGCCCTTGGCACCACTTCGCGTAACGATTCTTCGATGCTACGGCGAGCCTGATGGGGATCGGCAGCGGGGCCGCCTTTGAGATAGCCCACGATAACGCCGGCCCGAAACCGTGCTGCAAAATCAATGAAACTCCGACACTCGCTGACTGAACGGCGGCGCACCTGCTCGTCCTCACTGGACAAGGATAGTCCCCGCTTTTTTGCCGTAGCTCCTGTGGCCAGCATGGTAAACTTCAAACCGTAGTTGTGCAGGAACTCCTCCAGATCATCAGGAACGATTTTCTCCGGATCCAGCATGTTCAACTCCACCCCGGCGAAGCCGAGCTCCCGGAGGGTTTCCAGTACCTCGTTGAAATACGAGTCCTCTCTGTATTTCTCGGGAAGGTGCAGCTGAATAGCGATGTCGAACTTTCGTCTCATGACGCGCCCTCCTTTAGGCGTTTTTCACGCGGTAGTACTGAGCGACCTTTTCGGCCGCCCCGATCATGTCGTCGATGTCCCCGGTAGTATAAAACTCACTGATGTTGAGGTTGAAGGTCTGTTCGAAGGCCAGCTCAGCCCGGGGACACGATCCCTTCGGGTAGGTGATATTCGATCCCAGATCCCGCGAAACGAAGGGAAACTCGCTGCCCGGAAAGGCGCTGCGATTCTGAAAGATATCGTACAGGTAGGTCGCCATTCCGCCGGTGATCTTGTTCGCTTCACAGGGAATGCCCTCCGCCTCCAGGGCTTCGCAGAACTGGGCAACCGGCGCGAAACAACGTGCTTGTAACTTTCCTGCCGAGGATCTGCTCTACGGGATAGCGGCCGTTGGCCACGATGGTGTCGATGCCGTGGGAGGCTACCATCTTGGCGGCCTGAACCTTGGAGGCCATGCCGCCCAGTCCGAGGGGATTGGACTCCTTGGCCGCCATCTGCTCGATGCGGTGGTCGATCAGCTCCACCTCCTCGACGAATTTGGCCTGTCGATCCCGTTTGGGGTTTCCCTGATACAACCCGTCGACATCGGTGAGGATCAGAAGCAGCTCGGCCTTGATCCGAACCGCCACCAACGCTGCCAGGATGTCGTTATCCGTGAATACGGGCTGGAACTCCACCTCCTCTTTGTTGATTATGTCGTTTTCATTCACGATGGGGATTATCCCGGCGCCTATATAGGATTCCATGATCTCCCGGATCGTCGCCTCCTCGTTCTTGGAGGAGAAGTTGTGGTGGGTGAGCAGGATCTGGGCCACGTGGATGCCCTCGGGCTTGAAGTATTCCTTGTAGTACTTCATCAGCCGGACCTGGCCGATCCCCGACATCATCTGAATCTCGAGGGTTTTCGTGGGACGGACCGTCCGGCCTGCGATCTCCATACCGGCGGCCACGGCTCCGGAGCTGACGATCACGATCTCATTACCCCGTTTCTGCAAAGCGGCGATCTCCCGCACTTTGCCCTTGAGCCAGCGGTAGTTGAGACGGTTTCCCCGGCTGATCAAAGCGGTGCCGATCTTGATGCAGATCCTCATCAGCGATCCCGCTGGGGCAGATCCCTGTGGGTGAAGCGCTTGCCCCCGCCGGCGTAGTCGGCCACGATCTGACCGCCCCCTTCGAGTATGTACTTGGTGCTGGTCAGTCCTTCCAGACCGACCGGGCCGCGGGCGTGGATCTTGCCCGTGGAGATGCCCACCTCCGCACCCAGACCGTAGCGGAAGCCGTCGGAGAAGCGGGTCGAACAGTTCCACATCACCGAGCTGGAATCCACATCGGATAGAAATCGGCGGGCCGCCTCCTCATCCCGGGTCACGATCGCATCGGTGTGGTGGCTGCCGTAGGTGTTGATATGGTCCACGGCCTCCTCCAGGGTGTCCACCACCCGGATCGATAGGATCAGGTCCAAATACTCCGTGTTCCAATCCTCCTCCGCAGCGGCCTTGGCCTGGATGATGCCGCGGGTCCGCTCATCCCCGCGCAACTCGACCCCCTCGAGGCGTTCGGCCAGGCGAGGCAAATATTCTTCCGCCACGGCGGAATGAACCAGGACGGTCTCGATGGCATTGCAGACAGCCGGATACTGACACTTGGCGTCGACGGCCACCTCCACGGCCATATCGAGATCCGAATCCCGGTCCACGTACAGGTGGCAGATCCCCTCGGCGTGCCCGAGAACGGGGATGCGGGTGCTCTCCTGGATCCGGCGTACCAGCTCGTTGGAACCGCGGGGGATCATCAGGTCGATCCAGCGATCCAGCTCGAGGAGCTCTCCGATCTGCTCGCGCGTCTCCACCAGGTGCAGCGTGTCCTTGAAAACCGGGTCCGCCTCCTCCGCAGCCCCCCGGATCAGCTCGAAGAGGATGCGGTTGGAGTGCAGGGCTTCGGAGCCCCCCTTGAGGATCACCACGTTCCCCGACTTCACGCAGAGGGTGGAGATCTGCACCAGGGCATCGGGGCGGGATTCGAAGATCACCCCGATCACCCCGATCGGTACGGTGATCTTCTTCAAGACCAGGCCCCGATCCAGCTCCCGCTCCAGGAGGGTCCTGCCGACCGGATCCTCCAGACGCTCGACATCCCGCACGCTCTCCACGATCTGGTCGATCTTCTTATCCGTCAGCACCAGGCGTTTGAGCAGGGAATCCGCCAGGCCGGTCTCCCTGGCCTTTTCCTGATCCTTGAGGTTTTCCGTCAGGATCCGCTTTCTACCTCGGTCGAGAGCTTCGGCGATCCTCGCCAGGGCTCTGTCTTTCAGCTCCGTCGAGGCGCCGGCCAGCCGAAAGCTGGCCCTCTTGGCCGCCCGAGCCTGTTCCAGTACGGTCATCGTCCCAACTCCTTGCTGCGCTCCGCGGCAGCCCGTATCGTTTCCCCGATTACATCGGCATAATCGGAGGCTTCCAGTACTTCCCGTCCGGCCACGGTGGTGCCCTTCGGAGAGCTGACTATCTCCACCAGCTTCCGGGATTCCATGCCGGTGTCGGCCAGCAGCTTGGCCGTGCCGAAAAAAGTCTGTAGCGACAGATTTCGAGCCACTTCCGGATCCAACCCGAGTCCCTTTCCCGCCTCGATGAAGGCTTCGATCAATCGGGCAACGAAAGCCGGCCCGGAACCGCTCAAGCCGGTCACCGCGTCCAGCAGCTGTTCCTCCACCTCGGCGGCGTAGCCCGCCGCCCCGAGCAGTTGCTTCACCAGCTCCCGGTCCGCCGGCCGGATCCTGGATCCGAAGGCGTAGCCGGCGGCCATGGCCCCTACCAGACAGGGGGTATTGGGCATCACCCTCACCAACCGGGCCAGCTTGCACACCCCTTCGATCCGGCTGATCGCAACGCCCGCAGCGATGGAGATCAGCAGCCTGTCGGTGTCCCGGATTGCTTCCAGCACGGCCTGGATATCCTGAGGTTTGACCGCGATGAAAATCGCCTCCGCCGCTTCGGCCACGGCGGGCGGATCGTCGCAAGCCTGTACCCCGGACAGCTCCTGCTCGAACAGCTCTACCCGCTCGCTGCGCACGTCGCAGACGTGGATCGCGGCCTTCGGGAAGCGGCCGGAGATCGCTTTGGCCAGGGCAAAGCCCATATTCCCTCCGCCGATGAATCCTATGCTGTTCACTACCGCCGATTTTTCGTTCATGACTATGCAAATGTATTACAGGGCCGGTGAAAAGTAAACTCGTGCAGCAATCTACCTTGGCGGGACCAGCCAAGATCCCGGTCGTTCACGTAGCAAAGCACGGAATTATATTTACAGCTTCGCATGGTCGTGACAGCCTGTGTCGAAAAAAAACGTCAGCGGGACAAATAAATCGGCGCTTCCAATGGCGGGTACATCGCCTTGAATTACCCGTTTATGGGCTTTGGGCGAGGATCCCGCTGTTCAGGAAATGAGCGGCCAATGGTAGTTAATCCCCAAATTCTTGAATTTCTTCGAGGCTGATGCCGGAAAGGCCACGGGATTTGAAGGTCCGGGCGGCGATTTTCGAAGGGTAAATATCCGTACAATCCCTTGAATACGGAAAAAGATAAGTGTATGTTAAGTGCATGGCGGTAAAAACGATTACGATCGATCTGGAAGCCTATGAGGCATTGGCAAAACGAAAGAAAGGCAATGAGTCGTTCAGTCAGGTGATCAAGCGGACCTTCAGCGAAGAACGCTACACTGCGAAGCATCTTTTGGAGAACCTCGAGGAAGTATCTCTGTCGGAAGAAACGCTCGATCGTATAGAAGAGATCAGGCGCCAGAACGAATTGGATTATCCCGAGGAAATCAAGTAGGGATAGACTCGGCATGTTCGTAGATACCAACTTCATAGTAGAACTACTGCGCGAGCGGAATGCGAACCGCAAAGGGCCAGCACACGGCAAGCTGGAATCGATCAGGAACGTCAAGCTGCGGATGCCCCTGTTCGTGCTCTGTGAGCTCAAAGCCGGTGCCATGCAGTCCAGCGACCCCCAGGCAGAAATAGCCAGACTCGAACGACTGATCGAGTATTTGGAGCCCGTGTACCCGGCCGAGGGATTTGCAGCAACCTACGCTGAAATCGCTGCCCTGCTGCGAAAGCGGGGAACACCGATTCCGCTCATGGATCTTCTGACCGCGACCCTGGTCAAGTGCCACGGCTCACCCATTCTGACCCGGGACCAAGATCATTTTAAACACGTACCCGGCGTCGTAGTGGAGAGCTACTAGTCTCGCGAGCCGGATCCACGCGAGCCTCATACCCATCTTGACGCCCGGTTCGAAACGTGGACAATAGCTACACATCCCAATGGCAGGCCACGGAGGTACCAACGTGTCCAAACGACTCGCCGTCATTCCCGAGCTCTGTTCCGGTTGCAGGATCTGCGAGCTGATCTGCGCCATCGAGCACTTCGGGGTCAACAACCCCAAGAAGAGCGCCATCCGGGTGCTGATCACCTACCCCCACCCGGTGGTCCGCATGCCGATCGTCTGCAGCCAGTGCAAGGTCCCGGCCTGCGCCGACGCCTGCCCGGTGGAGGCGCTCAAGAAGACCCAGGATCTGGTGGAGCTGGATCGGGATCTGTGCATCTCCTGCCTGAAGTGCGTGGATGCCTGCCCCTTCGGCGCCATCTACGCTCACGCAGAGGTGGACAACCCCATCAAATGCGATCTGTGCGGTGGATCTCCCCAATGCGTGGCCAAGTGCCCCAAGAAGGCTCTGCGTCTGATCCCCGAGCAGGTCTTGGGGGAGTCGAAGCGGCTGAACAACGTCTTGAGCTACGCCCACATGAAGGAGATCGAATACATGGAGAAGGGCGAGAAGAAGACGATCCGCTACGCTGAAATCGGCAAGGAAGAGCTGTAGGAGGGCGCCATGAGCATCAAGAGCGGATACTTCAAGAAGCATCTCAGCGTAGATCTGAGCGCCGGCTCCTGCACTCAGCTCGATCTGCAGGAGTCCTTCATTCAAGAGTACATCGGAGGCCGTGGATTCGGCGCCAAGATGGTCTGGGACAACCTGGTGGCCCGCGATTTCAAGATCGATCCGCTGGGCCCGGAGAACCTGCTTGTGATCGCCCCCGGACCTCTCACCGGACTGTACCTCCCCTCCTCGGGGAAATGCTCGTTCATCAGCCTCTCCCCGGCAACGGGGGTGTACGGGGACAGCTCCATGGGGGGCAGCTTCGGGGCCGAGCTGCGCCAGAGCGGCATCGATGTCCTGAGCCTCACCGGTGCAGCCGCGGAGCTCTCGGTTCTGTTGATCGATGACGGGGAGACCAAAATCCTGCCCATGCCGGAGCTGGCGGGCAAGAGCTGCCTGGAAACCGAAGGGTTGGTCAAGGAGGCTCTGGGCACCCATGAGATCAACGTGGCCTGCATCGGTCCGGCCGGGGAAAACCTGGTCCGCTTTGCCTGCGTCAATGCCGATTGGTCGCGAAACGCCGGACGCACCGGCATCGGGGCGGTCATGGGCTCCAAGAACCTCAAGGCCGTGGCGGTTCGGGGGGCCAAGGACCTCCCGGTTCACGATCTCGAAGGGCTGATCGAGGAGGCGGAGAAGGCCTACGACTACATGCGGAATCACCAGTTCTTCGACCTCTGGCAGCGGGAAGGCCTGATGAACGTCATGGAGTACGCCAACGCCGCCGGCATCCTGCCCTCCTACAACTTCAAGGATGCCAGCTTCGCCCGCATCGGGCAGATCAACGGCGATACCATGGTGGACGGCTACAAGATCGGGGACAGCGCCTGCTTCTCCTGCCCGATGTGCTGCGGCAACATCTGCCTGGTCAAACACGGGAAATACGTGGGCACCGTGGTCGAGGGACCGGAGTACGAAACCTGCGCCATGCTGGGTTCCAACCTCGGTATCGACGACTTCGCCGCCGTTCTCCACGCAGCCCAGGTCTGCGACGAGTACGGTCTGGACACGATCTCCGCGGGAAACCTGATCGGCGCGGTGATCGAGGGCTACGAGCAGGGAATCTTGAGTTTGAAGGATCTGGATGGGCGGCCCATCACCTGGGGGGATGAGGATGCGATCCTCGAGCTGATGCACAAGATCGCCCACCGGGAAGGAATCGGAGACATCCTGGCTGACGGAAGCTTGAGGGTGATCAAAACCTGGCCGCGCATGGACCAACTGGTCCTCCAGGTCAAGGGACTGGAGCAGAGCGCCTACGACAGCCGGGCCGGCGTCTCCATGGCCCTGGCCTACGCCACCAGCGACATCGGCGCGCATCACACCCGCGCCTGGACCATCGCCAAGGAGATCGAGCTGGGGAAGGACTGGTCCGACGAGGAGAAGGTGGATCTGGTGATCTATCACCAGACCCTGCGCCCCTTGTTCGACATGCTGGGCGTCTGCCGCCTGCCCTGGATCGAGCTCGGCCTGAACGAGCAGCACTACGAACGCTTCTACAGCGCCGTGACCGGCCAGCCGGCAACCCTGGCCGAGCTGCTGGAGAAGTCCAACCGGATCTACGACCTGACCCGATTGATCAACACCCGGTTGGGCATGAGCCGGACCGATGATACCATGCCCTTCAAGGTGCACTCCGCTCCGGTGCGGACCGGCCCCACCGCCGGGCAGGTGGTCGACAAACAGGTCTTCGAGCGGCTGCTGGACCTCTACTACCGGAAGCGGGGCTGGGATGCCCGGGGCATTCCCGCTGCCGGACTGGAGAAGCAGTTTTCCCCCTAAGGCGGATCAGATCAGCTTCCGCAGATTCTCGATGCTCCGCTCGAGAACCCGGTCCTCGTCGTTCTCGTAATCCGAGTGCAGGTAGTCCACTTCGATGGTCAGCATGCCGCCGTAGCCGGCCTGCTCGAGCAGCCCGATGATTCGCGGCAGATCCACCACCCCCTCCCCAGCAGGAACGCAGGCGAAGAACTGCCACATATTCGCGGGCATGCCCTTCTGGAGCCGGATGTCCTTGATGTGGGTGGCGTAGACCCTGTCTGCCAGCCGTTCCAGTCCTCTTACGGGATCATCGAGGATGCGCAGGCAGTTGCCGGAATCGAAGGTCAGTCCGAGGTATGGAGAGTCGACGTTCTCGAACAGGGTTGCCAATTCTTCGAGGGTGAAGTCCTGGTGGTTCTCGATGGCCAGGCGGATCCCCTGCCTTTCAGCCTCCTTGACCGCATCGGCAAATAGCGCTGAGAGCCGGTCGATCTGTTTTTCGTGCTCCTCGTATCGGTAGCGCCCGTTGTTGCCTACAACCCTCATTACCTCGGCCTTGACAGCCTTGGCCCGCGCGATGCTCTGCAGCATATCATCGTAGGCTTCAGGGCTCCTGCCCCCGAGCAGTCCGTTCGGATGGCCCCAGGCGTAGACCCGCTCCAGCTCCAGCTCGTCGAGCCGCCCGCACAGCTCGGAGAGATAGACAGGATCCCGCTGCGGCAGGAAGCAGGACTCCAGGGATACCCCCTCCGCCCCCAGCTCGACGGTGCGAGCCAGAAAATCCTCGATGGTCATGGTCGTATCCGGAGCCGTTTGCACGGGATAGACCTCGCCGAAGTAGCGATGGTAGCAGTAGCTGTCGATACCGATCTTCATATTCAAACGAAGCGGCCGAACCCCATGGGACGTCTGCTCGAGCTGCGGTCGCGGAGGATCTCAACCACCGCGGCCCTGCCCCGGGGCAGGGCCCGGGGTTTGCTCACCTTGACCTCCACCCGCTCCACTTTGGGATGGGCCAAAGCCAGGGAGGCTACCTCTTCGGCCAGGCGCTCCAGCAGCTGGAAGGCAGAGCTCTCCGCCATGGCCGTAATCTCTCCGGCCAGGTGGCCGTAGTCCACCGTGTCTTCCAGCCGGTCGCTGCGGCCGGGTTCCTCCAGATCGAGGTGAAGGCAGACGTCGATGCCTATCTCCTGGGTTCGGCGCCGTTCCTCAGGGCAGGTGCCGATGATGCAGGCCACGCTCAAACCTTGAAGGTAGATCCTGTCTTGGGATTCAGCCATACAGATTCTCCTTGATGAAGGCTCCGCCGTCCACGTAGACGACCTGGCCGGTGATGTAGTCGTTTTGCATCAGGAACACGACCGCGTTGGCCACGTCTTCGGGCCGACCCCAGCGGGCCAGGGGCGCCCGCGCCGCCAGCCGCTCCAGCTCCTCCCCGCTGCGTCCCTCCGGAGCAAGGATCATCCCCGGCGCCACGGCGTTGACCCGGACCTCCGGAGCCAACTCCAGGGCCAGCATGCGGGTCAGGCTGAAGAGCATGCGCTTGCTCAAAGCGTAGGACAGGTGCCGCTTCATGTAGCCGCCGATGCGGCTGTCCAGCAGGTTGACCACGCACGCCGGCTGTACCGCGGCCTCCCGCTGCCGCGTACGTCGGGCGCCTCGTATCTGGCCGGCGAACAGCCGGGTCAACCGCAGCGGGGCCAGGGCATTGACACCCAGGTTTTTATCCAGACTCTGCAGGTCGAGGGAGCTCAATGTGTCCGAGGGAAAGATCGACGCGTTGTTTACCAAAAGCGAGATTCGCCCCTGCGGCGCGCAGCCCAGAGCCTGCTCCCACATGCGCTCGATCTGAGTCGGGTCGTCCAACGATGCTCGAAGCGCCCAGGCTTCGATTCCCAGGCCCTGCAGCTCGGCAACCAAAGCCTCGGCTTCGCTCTTGGAGGTGTTGAAATGCACGACGATATTGACACCCTGATCGGCCAGGGCGCGTGCGACGGACCGCCCCACCCGTTTGGCCGCCCCGGTGATCAGGGCGGTCCGGCCGGCCAGATCGATAAGGCCCATACGGATCAGACGTGGATGGCCCAGCCCTCGGCCATGCGGGCCATCTCCATCACCCCTTCCGACAGGGTCGGATGGGCATGGATCATCACGGCCAGGTCTTCCGGAAGCAGCTCCGCGGTCTTGGCCAGCAGGATCTCGTGGATCAACTCCGTAGCTTCCGCACCCACCACGTGGGCACCGAGGATCTCCCGGGTTTCCTTGTCTACCAGCAGCTTGAGAATTCCTTCGGTCCTGCCGATGGCCACGGATTTTCCCGCACCGCGGTAGGGGAAGACGGCTTTTTCGAAGGCTCGGCCCGCCTCTTTAGCCGCCTCTTCCGTATAGCCGAAGCTGGCCAGCTGGGGCTCGCAGTACACCGCCCCGGGGATGGCATTGGGATCGACCCTGGGCGGGGTTTGATGCCCGGCCAGATGCTCCGCGACGATCTCCCCCTCCTTGGAGGCTACGTGGGCCAGCATCGGCGAGTTCACCACATCCCCGATGGCGTAGATACCCGCCGCCGAGGTCTGGTAGTAGTTGCCCACCGGGATGAAGCCCTTCTCCGGCTTGATTCCCAGCCGCTCCAGGCCGATGCCGTCGGTGTTGGGAACCCTGCCTACGACCAGGAGGATCTGATCCACCTCGAGATCCTGCTTTCCGTCCTTGCCCTCCAGGTTCACCTTCACCGCCTTGCCGCTCTTCGCGTACCCGGTCGCCTTGGTGGAGGTGTAGATCTTGATGCCCCGCTTCTTGAACGAACGTACCAGCACTTCCACCGCCTCCTCGTCCTCCAGGGGCAGCAGGTGAGCCAGCATCTCAACCAGGTGTACCTCCACCCCGAAGGCGTTCATGATGTGGGCAAACTCCACACCGATCGCCCCGCCTCCGAGAACGAGAATCCGCTTGGGCAGCTTCTCGAGCATCAGCGCGCCGGTGGAGGAGAGCACTGTTTTTTCGTCGAATTCGAATCCGGGAATCGGCCGGGGCCGGGAACCGGTGGCGATCAGCAGATTCTTGCCTGATACCTTGCCATGCCCCTTGACCTCGATTTCATGGGCCGAGGTGATCACCCCTTCCCCGCTGATCAGCTCGATCTTGTTCTTTTTCAGCAGGTAGCCTACCCCCCGGGAAAGCGTATCCGCCGCCTTGCGGGATAAGGCGAAGACCTTGCCGTAATCCAGACCGGAGGCATCGACTTTGACGCCGATCTCCTCCAGCTCTTTACCGCAACGCATCAGCTCCGCCTGGTGGATCAGCGCCTTGGAGGGGATGCAGCCGATGTTCAGGCAGACCCCGCCGGGCTTGTCCTTTTCGATAACAGCCGCTTTCAGTCCCAGCTGGGTCGCCCGAATAGCGGCCACGTATCCTCCGGGTCCGGCCCCCAGCACCACCAGATCGTAGTCGTAGTTGGCCATATGGTTTTTCTCCTTATCAGTACAGATGATCGATCGGATATTCGATTCCGGCTTTCAAATCGGACAGGAACGCCGCCCCGACAGCTCCGTCGATCACCCGGTGATCACAGGAGAGGGTCAGCATCATCTGAGAGCGGACGCCGATCGATCCGTCATCCTCGACGACGGGAACCTTATGGATCCGCCCCACTGCCAGGATCGCCGAACCCGGAGGATTGATGATGGCGGTGAACTCGAGGATCCCCGAAGTTCCCAGGCTGCTGACGGTGAAGGTGGCACCGCTGTACTCCTCCGGCGTAAGCTTGTTGTTGAGGGCCTTGTCGATCAGGACTTTGAGCTCCCTGTCGATCTGGACGATCCCCTTGGATCCGCAGTCCCGTACTACCGGCGTGATAAGCCCGTCTTCCTGGGCAACGGCCAGGGCGACGTCGATCTTCCCGAACCGCAGAATCGTGTCTCCCTGCCAGCTGGCGTTGACTGCGGGGTACTTCTTCAAGGTTTCGGCTACGAACTTGATCAGAAAGGCATTGGGGGATACCTTTCCTCCGGCCTCTTTGGGCAGGCGGGCGTTGAGCCGCTGCCGGGCCGCCATCATGGCCCCGGCATCCACGTCGATGCGGAGGTAGTAGTGGGGAGCGGAATACTTGGACTCCGACAGGCGCTGGGCTATGATCTTGCGCTTTTTCGACACGGGAACCTGCTCGTCCCTACCGCTGGCAGTCGGACCGGCAGTGCCGGGCATGTAAAACGGCGCTGCCGGAGCACCGGCAATGGCCGGACCGGCCACCCCGACAGCCGCGGCCGCCCCGTAGGAGGCGGCTTTGCGCAGCCCCTTTTCGATGTCCCGCTTGACGATCCGCCCCGCCGGACCGCTTCCCCTCAAGGACCGCAGATCGACACCCCGTTCGGCGGCCATCTTTCGGGCCAGGGGCGAGGCCTTGATCTCTCCAACTATTGACGGTACTCCTTCAGCCGGCGCGGGCGCAGCCTCCGGAGCCGGCGCAGGGGCCGGTTTCTCTTCCGGCGCCGCCGCCTTTGCCGGCGCTGCCATTGACGGCTCTGCGCCAGTCGCCGGCTCTGCGCCAGTTGCCGGTTCTGCGCCAGCAGCCGCAGCGGCGCTCTCCGCCTTCTGTTCGACCGCTTCGACCAACGAGCTTATGTCCTCCCCGGATTCCCCCACCACGGCGATGGGTTCCCCCACTTTGGCCTGGCCGCCCTCGGGAACCAGGATCTTGAGCAGGGTGCCTTCGTTGACCGATTCGTACTCCATGGTGGCCTTGTCGGTCTCCACCTCACAGATGATATCGCTCTGGGCGACCGAATCGCCCTCCTTCTTGTGCCAACTGACGATCGTTCCCTCCTCCATGGTGGGAGAGAGGGCCAACATCAATACCTGCTCAGCCATCTGCTTGCTCTCCTCTATATGATTGCCTCATGATCGGTTTAAACGTACATCACCCTCTTGGCCGCGTTCATGATCTTTTCCGCCGAGGGCTGCACAGCCAGCTCCATCGCGTGGTTGTAGGGCATGGGCACGTCCTCCATGGTAACCAGCTCCACCGGAGCGTCCAGGCTGTCGAAACAGTTCTTCGAGATCAGCCACCCCAGATACGAGGCAAAGCCGGCCATGGGCCAGTCATTGTCGACGATGACGCAGCGGTTGGTCTTGCGCACCGATTCATAGACGGCCTGCTCATCCAGCGGCCGCAGGGAGCGCAGGTCGAGCACCTCGGCGCTGTAGCCCTCCTTCTCCAGAGCCTCGGCCACCTCCAGGACCATCTGCATCGGCTTGGAGAAGCTGATCAGGGTCACCTCCTCGCCGGCACGCTTGATGTCCGCCTTGCCCAGGGGAACGAGGTACTCCTCCTCCGGCACCTCCCCCTTCCAGGCGTACATCAGCTCCGCCTCCAGAAAGACCACGGGGTTGTCGTCCCGGACCGCCGATTTCAGCATCCCCTTGGCGTCATAGGGGGTGGAGGGGGCCACCACCTTGATCCCCGGAATATGGCTGTAAAAGGCCTGGAAAGACTGGGAATGCTGGCTGGAGAGGTATTCCGCCGGACCGTTCGGGCCGCGGAACACGATCGGTACCTTCAGCTGGCCGCCTGACATATGCCGCACCTTGGCCGCATTGTTCAGGACCTGATCGAAGGCCTGGGCCGAGAAGTTCACGGTCATCCATTCGACGATCGGCCGCAGGCCCACCAGAGCGGCGCCGATACCCGCCCCGGTGAATCCCTCTTCGGTGATCGGTGTGTCGATGACCCGCTCGGGCCCGTACTTGTCCAGCAGACCCTGGCTGACCTTGTAGGCACCGTTGTACTGGGCCACCTCTTCTCCCATGAGGATCACGTTCTCATCCCGGGCCATCTCCTCGTCTATGGCATCTTTCAGGGCCTGGCGAAAGGCAATCACTGGCATAAGCTGTTCCTCCCTCACACCAGCACGTCTTGGTACAGCGTTTCCACCGCCGGCTGCGGGCTGTCTTCCGCAAATTGGGCGGCATCGTTGCTGATCTGTTTGCATTCGGCGTCGATCTTGTCGAACTCCTCGTTGCTGATCTGTTTGGCAGCGATCAGCTTTGCCTTCAATATCAGGATCGGATCCTGGTTCTTGTACTCCGCCAGCTCCTCCTTCGTCCGGTAGGTGGCGGGGTCGCTCATCGAGTGACCCTTGTAGCGGTAGGTAACCGCTTCTATGAAACTCGGCTGATGCTCTTTCCTGGCCCGCTCCGCCGCTTCTTTCACGGCCGCATGAACCTTCAGCACATCCATGCCGTCCATCTGGGATCCGGGAATGTCGTAGGACACACCCATCTTCGAGAAATCGGTGACCGAGGAAACCCGGCGGAAGTCCGTTCCCATGCCGTAGTGGTTGTTCTCGCAGATGTAGACGATCGGCAGATTCCATATCTTGGCCAGGTTGAGGCTTTCGTGAAACGAGCCCTGATGGATCGCACCGTCGCCGAAGAAGCAGAGCACAGCGCCGCTCTCCTTCTTGTACTTGATCTTCAGGGCCACCCCGGTCGCTACCGGGATGTGCGCTCCGACGATGCCGTTTCCCCCGAGCATGTGCTTCTCCGCAGCGAACATGTGCATGGAACCGCCCTTGCCTCTGGAGCAGCCCGTGACTTTGCCGTATAGCTCGGCCATCACGGCGTTGGGATCAATGCCGCAGGCCAGAGCGTGCCCGTGGTCCCGGTAAGCGGTGAGCACGTAATCATGTTCGAGGTCCAGCGCCGCCACCGCTCCGACAGCCACCGCTTCCTGGCCGATGTAGAGATGGCAGAACCCTCCTATCTTGCGCAGACCGTACATCTGGGCCGATTTCTCCTCCATCCGGCGGATCAGCAGCATCTGCCGCAGCAACTCGGTGCGGAAGGCCTTTTCGCTCTTTCCCATGTCAGCTACCCTTTCTCCAATCGCCTACCACTTCCTTCACGCCCTTCATAGGCTTGTAGTAAATCGCCTCGTCTATGATCGTCTCCAGAACGACCACATCCCTCTCGTCCCCTTTGAGCTTCCAAAAGGAACGCATGAACGGTCCCAGATTCTCCAGGACCTCCGAGAGGATCGAGGGATTGTCCACGATGTTGATCCGGCCGCGTACGGTGACGACCGTATCCAGGACCGGAGTCTGGAACATCCACTCGACCTCCGGATGCGCCTCCAGTTGAACGATCTTCCCGAAGCGGGGTGAGGTGACCGCGTAGACGGCACCGGTCCGGCCACGCAGCAGCGCCGGGGTCATCCAGCGGATGTGGGGTCTACTCTCCTGATCCGTCGTGGCCAGCACCGCCGTGTGGGCTTCATTGAGAATCATCTCGAGGGTGTTGAGTATCTCCTGCTTGGTCATGGGCTTCTGTCCTCCCCGCTTGTATTGTAAACTTTTGAGAACGTGGCTGAAATACTCGGTTGTTAACTTACTATTATAGAATACTATCTGTACAGGCGAAAGGCAAAACCGCAGGGGAGTTGAGATTTTCTTGCCAACCGGAACTATTTGTTTTAGGCTTTCCTTTAGGACACCACGGAGAAGGAGCGGATTATGAACGAGGAAGAACTGAAGTACACCGAAGAGCATCTCTGGGTGCACATCGAAGGGGCCAACGCCAGATTCGGCATCACGGATCATGCCCAGAAGGAGCTCGAGGAGATCGTGTATGTCGATCTTCCGGAAACCGGCAAAAAGGTACAAAAGGGGGATATCATCTGCACAATCGAATCCGTGAAATCCACGAACGATCTGCCCTGCCCGCTCAGCGGTGAAATCCATTCGATCAACACCCGGCTGCGGGATGAACCGGAGATCGTCAATGAGGATCCCCTGGGGGCCGGCTGGATCTTCACCCTCCATATGGACAACCCGAAAGAAGCCGAAGGCCTGATGGACACGGCGGCGTACAAGAAATTTCTCGAGTCGTGATGGCCGCATCCCTCACCCCCGAAGAGAGCCGGCGCTACCATCGCCAGATGATCCTGCCTTCCTGGGGCGGGGAGGCCCAAAGAGCGCTCAAGGAAAGCTGCGTGTTCATCGCCGGGGCCGGAGGGTTGGGCGGCCCGGTCGCCTTTTACCTGGCCGCCGCCGGCGTGGGCGCCTTGAGGATCTGCGATTCCGGGGAGGTGGAGCTGTCCAACCTCAACCGCCAGATACTTCACGGAATGGATCGGATCGGGGAAAACAAAGCCCTCTCCGCCGTCAAAGCGTTGAAGGCGCTCAATCCCGCGGTGCAGGTCATCCCCCTGACCGACACGATCAGCGGGGAGAATGTCGGGTCCCTGATCGGGGAAGCCCGGTTGGTGATCGATTGTCTGGACAACTTCCAGACCCGTTACATCCTGAACGATCACGCCGTGAAAACCGGCCTTCCCCTGGTTCACGCCGGGGTTAACGGCTTCTGCGGCCAGATCGCCTTTATCCATCCCCCCCAGACCGCCTGCCTGGCCTGCCTGGTGGCTGATGCGCCGCCGCCGGAGATCGTTCCCATTCTCGGCGCAACCGCGGGCGCAGTCGGCTGCCTGGAGGCGCTGGAAGCTCTGAAGTATCTAACCGGAATCGGAGAACTACTGAAAGGTCGCCTGCTGTTCTTCGACGGGGAGACCATGCAGGTCCAGGAGGTCAGCTTCGACAAGGACCCGGAATGCCGGGTCTGTGGCTCCAGGGGAGGCCACAAGGGCGGCTCCAAAGGCGGCCCGGCACGCTCTATTTGACTTTTCCGCTCATAATTATTTTCTTAGTAGAAGCATGAACCGTCTTCAGAATGAACGAAGCCCCTATCTGCTGCAGCACGCCGACAACCCGGTGGAGTGGTATCCATGGTGCGAGGAGGCTTTCCGAATTGCCGAAGAGCAGGACAAGCCGATCTTCCTGTCCATCGGATACGCCACCTGCCACTGGTGCCACGTCATGGAGCACGAATCCTTCGAGGACCCGGAGGTGGCCGGCCTGATGAATCAGACCTTCATCAACATCAAGGTGGACCGGGAGGAGCGTCCGGATATCGACGGGCTGTACATGACCGTGGCGCAGCTGCTGACCGGCCGGGGGGGGTGGCCGCTTACAATCATTATGGGTCCGGACCAGAGACCCTTCTTTGCCACGACCTACATCCCCAAGGAGAGCCGCTACGGGCGCCCGGGCATGCTGGAGCTGATCCCCAAGGTCGCGGAGGTTTGGAATACCCGCCGGGAGGAGGTCAGCACCTCGAGCGAATCGATCCTCCAAGCCCTGCAGAGCGCATCCCAAAGCCGGACCGGCGGTCCTCCCTTGGACGAGTCCGTTCTCAAGCGGGCCTACGGCGAGCTCTCGCAGCAGTTTGACACGCAAAACGGCGGTTTCGGTTCCGCCCCCAAGTTCCCCAGTCCCCACAATCTCCTCTTTCTCCTGCGCTACTGGCTGCGCAGCGGAGAGGAGCCCGCACTCCGGATGGTGGAGAAGACCCTGACGGAGATGCGCCGGGGCGGTATCTTCGATCACCTGGGCTACGGTTTTCATCGCTACTCCACCGACGCCCGCTGGCGGGTGCCCCATTTCGAGAAGATGCTCTACGACCAGGCCCTGCTGACCATGGCCTACGCGGAAACCTACCAGGCAACGGAAGAGGCGTTCTACGCCGATACGGTGAGAGAGATCGTGGCCTACGTTCTGCGGGACATGCGGGCCCCCGAAGGAGGATTTGCCTCGGCGGAGGATGCGGACAGCGAGGGGGAGGAAGGCAAGTTCTACACCTGGAGCTACGAGGAGCTGTCCTCGCTCCTCGCCCCGGCTGAGCTGGCCGAGTTGGAGAAACTGTACGAAGTGGGGACCGGGGGAAACTACCAGGAGGAGGCAACCGGAGAGAAGTCCGGAACGAACATCCTGTTCATGCACCCCGGCGGGTCAGCCGTCCCCGTACTGTCCGACAGCGTACGATCGAAGCTGCTGCAGGACCGCTCCCGGCGGATTCGGCCCTTCAAGGACGACAAGATCCTCACCAGCTGGAACGGTCTGATGATCGCCGCCCTGTCCCGGGCGGGTGCGGTTCTGCGGGAACCGTCCTACCTCGAGGCGGCCGAGCGGGCGGCCGGATTCATTTGGGACCGGCTCCGTACCCCGGAGGGTCGCCTCCTGCACCGCTACCGCGGCGGGGCGGCGGGCATCCCCGCCTACGCCGAGGACTACGCCTACCTGATCTGGGGTTTGACCGAGCTGTACGAGGCCACCTTCGACAGCGCCTACCTGCGGCGGGCCGGAGAGCTGATGGAGATGTTCATCGAAGATTTCTGGGATCAGCAGGGCGGAGGATTCTTCCTCACCGCCGCCGCTGAAGCGCAGCGGCTGCTGGTGCGCCAGCGCAACGACACCGACGGTGCGCTGCCCTCGGCCGGATCCGTGGCCCTGTTCGATCTGCTCAAGCTGGGCCGCATGCTGCAGAACCCGGAGTATGAGGAGAAAGCCCTCGCATTGGTTCGCAGCACCTCGAGCTTCGTGGAAAGCAGCCCGCTGGCCTTCACCTTTCTGCTGAGCGCCCTGGATTTCCAGATCGGCCCCTCCTTCGAGGTTGTCATCGCCGGAGACCTTTCCTCCCCTGACACCCGGGACATGGTTCATGACCTGCACCGGGCATTCGTACCGAACAAGGTGGTGCTGTTCCGGCCGGCGGGGGAACAGCGGCCGGAGATTGCGGAACTGGCCCCCTTCACCCTCTTTCAGACAGGCGCCGACGGCAAGGCTGCGGCGTACGTGTGCAGGGATTACGCCTGCGAGCTGCCGGTGACGGAAAGCGATGAAATGCTGCGGCTGCTTCAAAGCAGTCCAAACAAAATCGAAACAGGCAGATAAGGAGAAATAAAAATGGCTGCAGTCACATCCATCATGTTGCCCCTGGGCACCGAAGCGCCGACGTTCCAGCTGCCGGACATCCAGGGCAAGACCATATCGATTTCGGATTTCAGGGACGCCCCGGCCCTGTTGGTCGTTTTCATGTGCAACCACTGTCCCTACGTCAAACACATCCGGGAGAGCCTCGTAGAGCTGGTCAAGGAGTATCAGGCCAAAGGCGTGGCTGTTGTGGCGATCAACGCCAACGACGTGGACACCTATCCCGAGGACAGCCCCGAGCTCATGGCCCGGGATGCAGAGACCTACGGCTATACCTTTCCCTACCTCTACGATCAAACCCAGCAGGTCGCTCGGGCTTATAAGGCGGCCTGCACGCCGGATTTCTTTCTGTTCGACCGGGATCGCAGGCTGGTGTACCGGGGCCAGATTGATTCCAGCCGCCCGGGCAACGACAAACCCCTGAGCGGCGAAGACCTGAGAGCCGCGTTGGAGGCGGTGCTCGCCGGCGGCCGGATCAGCCCGCAGCAGAAGCCGAGCATGGGCTGCAACATCAAGTGGAAGCCGGGCAATGAGCCCGACTACTTCAAGGTGGGATGAGGAAGAGCCGGCGCTGTTATCCCCGAGCCGCCTTCAGAGCCGGATCGTAATCCGGTTCGTTGCCGTTTTCCGGCACCTGCTGGGTATACAGCACCTTGTTGCTCTCATCAAGCACCACGATGGAGCGGGCCAGCAGACCGGCCAGCGGACCGTCCACGAACTCGACTCCGTAGTCCCGGCCGAAGTTGCGGTTGCGCAGCTGGGACAGGGTGATCACCTTGGAGACGTTTTCGCTCTCACAGAAACGGGACTGGGCGAAGGGCAGGTCGCAACTGATCGTAAGAACCACGGTGTTGCTCAGCCTCGATACCTCGGCCTCGAATTTCTTCGCCGAGGCGGCGCAAGTCCCGGTGTCCAGGCTGGTCACGATGTTGAGGATCTTCTTCTTTCCCTGGAAATCCTTCAGCGATACGTCGCCCAAATCGCCCTTGGTGAGCAGGAAATCCGGTGCCTTGCCGCCAACAACCGGCAGGTTCCCAAAGGTGTTTGCCGGCTTTCCACCTACAGTAATTTTTGCCATGTCGAGCCTCCTTTCTGCAAAAAGTACTGTTTGCTGACAAACAGGGTCAAGAAAAAAAGTACGCGGAGCGGCCCCCCTGCTGTTTGGCCGTCCCCCTTGCTTGACTTTATTCAGTGCCCCGTTACAATAATTTCAAATACTATTTTGACTTTTATTTGGAGGTTCTTATGGGTAGCGTCAAGCTGAGGATAAACGGCAAACGGCTGCAATCAACCCTGGAGGAGATGGCGAAGATCGGCGGGACTCCCGGCGGCGGTGTGACCCGGCTGGCCCTGTCGGACCAGGATAAGCGGGCCCGGGATCTGTTCGTGAAATGGCTCAAGGAGATGAATCTGGAGATCACCGTCGACGAGATGGGGAACATCTTCGGCCGCCGACCGGGGAAGAACAACGATCTGCCCCCGGTGATGACCGGTTCCCACATCGACAGCCAGCCCAAGGGCGGGCGCTTCGACGGCATCCTCGGCGTGATGGGCGCTCTCGAAGTGATGAGGACACTCCACGAGAACAAGGTCGAAACCGAGCATCCGGTGGTCGTCGTGGACTGGACCAACGAGGAGGGCTCCCGCTTCGCCCCCGCCATGGTCGCCTCCGGGGTATGGGCCGGTGCATTGAAGCGGGACTGGGCCTACGCCCGCACCGACATCAACGGCAAGAAGCAGGGGGAGGAGCTGGAGCGTATCGGCTACAGGGGCAAAGCGCCGGCCAAGAAGTGGCCTGTCCATGCCTACTTCGAGTACCACATCGAGCAGGGACCGATGCTCGAAAGGGAGAAAAAGACTATCGGCGCCCCCAAGGGGATCCTCTGTCTGCACTGGTACGATATCTACCTGGAGGGGGAGGCCAACCAGGTCGGACCGACTCCGATGGAGGGTCGCCACGACGCCCTCTGCGCCGCTGCGGAGATGATCCTCAAGGTAAACGAGCTGCCCGACCGCATGGGCGGAAACATGGTGGCCACCGTGGGAGAGATCCAGAACTACCCAAACTCCCGCAACATCATCCCCGACAAGGTGCACTTCACCGTGGATATCCGCTCCTGGGATGATCAGCATGCCCTGAAGGCCTGGGAGCTGGTCAAGAAAGACTTCAAGGAGATAGCGGGGAGGCGGGGCTGTCCGATCCGCATCGAAGAGACCTGGCGCGTCGAGCACGCGCCCTTCGACCAGAAGCTGGTCCAGATGGTCATGGACAGCGCCAAGGAGCTGGGCTATTCGTACCTGCACATGGTCAGCGGAGCCGGACATGACGCCAGCTACATGAACCAGATCTGCCCCACGGCTATGATCTTCGTTCCTTCGATCGGCGGTCGCAGCCACGTGGAGGTGGAAAAAACCACGTGGAAAGACTGCGAGGCCGGAGGCAATGTGCTCCTGCACTGCATTCTGAAGACCGCGGGAGCGGTGTAGGGGCACCACCGACGTGGGGCACCACCGGCTCCGCCGCAGCCGCCTAGTTAGTTTTGCTTAATTCTCGATGGGTGAAGGTTTGCGGGGACTCCAACCACCTTGACACTTCAACGATTTCTGTATATATTTCGTATTGTTGTTATAAATAACATATATACGAAATGGCATGAATTTTTGGGAGTTCAAATCGTCCCTAAAAGACTTCCCCATCTTCTCTACCGCCGACATCAGGACCGTCGATGCGAATTTCGATCGCCGCCGACTCAGCGAGTGGCAGGGCAAGGGTTACATCCGCAAAATTGCCAAAGGCCTGTACATATTCAGCGATATCGACGTCGACGAATCCATGATCTATCGTATTGCCAACAAGCTTTACAGACCTTCATACGTCTCGCTGGAATCCGCGCTTGCCCATTATCACCTTATTCCCGAGGTCATCTACGGTGTGACATCCGTCAGTACCCGAAGAACGTACAGGTTCGAAACTTCCCTCACCCATTTCTCTTACCGAACCGTGTCTCCCCGTCTTTTTTTTGGATACACCTTGCGGCCTGATCAAGTGAAAATCGCTACTGTCGAGAAGGCACTGCTGGATTACTTGTATCTCAAACCGTCAATAGACAATCCCGCCGCAGTCGACTCGCTGCGGGTTGATCGGGACAATTTGGCGGATCAATTGGACGAGACAAGACTGCAGGATCTGCTCGAACGGTTCGGATCCGGGGCGTTGAGCCGGCGATTGTACGGCTTTCTCGAACGGATAAAGCATGCTTAGTCTCGAACAGATACTGTCCTTCTACCCCGAAGGGATGCGGAAGTTCCGCGGGAATATTCTTCGCGAATACCTGCAGTACAAAATCCTCGAGGCGGTTTTCGGAACATCCTATGCGCCTAGGCTGTCATTGATGGGTGGAACCTGCATTCATCTGGTTCATGGAAGCCCTCGATTCTCTGAGGATCTCGATTTTGACAACGACGCCCTGACTGCACTTGAATTTCGGAAATTGGCGTCGCTTGTTGAAAAGGAGCTGAGACTGGAAGGATATACCGTAGAGCTCGAGACAACGGAAAGAGGCGCCTTTCACGGGTACTTCAGATTTCCCTCAATACTTCATGAAAGTGGTCTCACCGGACACCGGACTCAGAAGCTCCTCATACAGCTAGATACCGAGCCTCAAGGATTCTCGTATTTGAAGCAGCCGATGATTCTCAACAAGTTCGACGTTTTCTGCCGCGTCCTCACTGTCCCACCCGATATCTTACTCTCTCAAAAGTACCTCTGCATTTTGTCTCGTCCCCGTCCTATGGGTCGGGATTTCTACGATGCATCATTTCTCATGGGTAAAACAGCGGCCAACCTCGATTATCTGAAGGCGAAAACCGGCGTCCGCAGTATTTCCGAGGTCAAAGAACGCCTGATAAACCGATGCAATGAACTTGATCTTCGAGAACTTGCTGCGGATGTTGAGCCGTTCGTAATCAAACCCGGTGACGTCGATAGGGTTTTGTCGTTTACCGAATTAATCTCACACAGTTGGTGAAGGCTAGACGCCTACATATTCGGGAACGTAGGAAACCTCGTTGACGACTCGGGTCACTCCGGGTACATCCGCTGCTATGGTTTCGCAACGGGCGATGGATTCGCGGATCCCGACCGTACCTTTGAGCGTTATCACGCCGTCCACGGCCTCGATTTCCAGGAAGTGGATCGGTAGCTGCTGCTCATACAGGATGGCGATTCTGACTCGTTGAGCGAGATAGAGATCTTCCAGCTTCCGAGCCCGCTCCTTTTTTACCGCAGCCACTTCTTTGGCAGCCAGCGCCTTCTTGATCAGATCCGCGGCGGAGGTTTCCGAGATGAAGCGGGTGCTGATAACCAGGTCGTAGAGATCGGAGGAGTCCCAATTCGCGCGAAATAAGAATCGGTGGAATCCGGCCCGTTCATTGTCTTCATGCTGTACGACCTGTCTGGCCCGCCGCTCATCGTAATCGAACTTCTCCCGGACCGCCTCAACCCGATCCTGCAGAGGCGCCACCACCCGCACCCGGATGGCCCCGGGAACATCCCTGAACAGGACCTGTCCGCCCCTGCCCAGGATCACACAGCTTCCCTGACGGGCAAAATCATAGCTGACCATCTTCAGGAAGTGCAGATACCTGTCTCTTTCGGCGGAAAACCGATGCCAGAGGGCGGGCTTCCGCTCGTCGTAGATCTCAAACTCCATCTTTGGGAATCCCCGTTCGGCGAGAAGTCGCTCCAAGGCTTCTTTGTCGAGGAATTTCCACTTGAGCTCCTTGGCAAGGAGCCGGGCGATCTCATCCCCGCCGGCGCCGACCTGTCGAGAAATGGTGACCATAATCCATCTACCTCCTACCGCTAGTGTAATCCATGGCAGATGGATCAGGGGGAAAAAATAACTCTACTCGCTCACCCGGATGATTTCCTCCCAATCGTAGACGGCCCGTGTCCTCTGGCCCGGCTCCACGATAAGGAACTCCTCCTCATCCCAGGATCCTTCGATCAGCTTGCAGATCAGGCGGATATCCCCCTCCACTCGAAGGAACTGTCTGCCCTCCTTCTCCGCTCTTTCACGGCAGAGGGAGGCGTACTCCTCCCGGGAGGTTTCGGGCACGTCGATATAGATGACCTTGTCGTCAGTATGGGCATCCCGCGACAGGGTCAACGTCTCCATGATGTACTTTGCGTTCTCCTCCCCGTACTCAGCCACAAAATCCTCGTAGCTCCGATCCAGACCGAGCAGCCGGCCGGTGTCCCCGTCGTGGAGGTAGGAGTCCCCCCGCTCCATGTAGCCCGCCGAGCTGAAGGGCCGGCTGGGGTTGTCTGCGAACAGCTCCCGAAAGCGCTGCCGGGAGCCCAGGTAGATCGTGCAGCAATCATGAGCCCGAGGCAGTACCAGGCGGGTATTGCGGGCTTCGAGCTGGACCGTGGCGTTGCCGCACAAGCCGTAGGCCAGAAGGATGGCGTCATAGGGGGTGCCCTTTTCTGCGGTCCGGTCGATCTTTTCCTGGAGCAGCAGGCGGAGCCGATCGCTGTCCTCGTGCTGACCCTTTTCGGTGAACTCCACATCCACCGTGTGGGTGCTGCGGGCTATGCAATGGCAGACCTCGCGGGTCAGAACGTCGCAGGCAATGAGCTTGTAGTACATTAGCGAACCTCTCAGGATATATACATACCCGGTTTTCTCCCCCCTGCCAAGAGCCTCCCACAATCGGCAACAGACAAACATTCTCCACTGGTGATCCGTGCCGGCTTGACCCGCCGACGCGGCGGGCATATGCTCTTTAGGTTATGAGGATCTACCACGGCAGCATCGTGACCTGCGACCGGCAGAACCGCGTGTTCGAATACCTGGTCGAAAAAGACAGCCGTATCTTCCATGTCGGGGACGAGCTCCCGCCCGAGATCGCCCGGGCGGGAGAGCGGGTCGAGCTGGGAGAGAGGGCCCTGCTCCCCTGCTTCGGGGACGCCCACCTGCACTTCTCCAACTGGGCCCTGGTGGCCACCGTCTTCTTCGATCCCCGGGAGGCGGGTAATTTCGAGGAGCTGGGACAGATGATCCGAGATTTTTCGCGGCAGGACAGGAGCTCGAAGATCCTGGCCGGCTTCGGCTTGTCCCAGCACAGCCTGGAGGAAAAACGGCTGATCACCCGGGAGGAGCTGGACGGATTCGAAAGAGACCGCCCGGTGTACCTGATCTGCTACGACGGTCATTCCGCTGTGATCAACAGCAGAATGCTGGAGATATTCCCGGAGGCGATCAAACGGACCCACGGCTTCGACGGTGACAACGGTCACGTGTTCCATGAAGCCTACTACAGGGCCACGGACCACGTCACCAACACGATACCGCCGCTGAAACTCGTAAAGAGCATCATCAACGGCTACGACCTGCTCGCCAAGAACGGGATCGGCATGATCCATCCGGTGGAGGGGATTGGCTTTCCCAAGGACCTTGACGTTGGCATAGTCAGCTTTGTCGCCAGGGCTCAGGCCCGCAAAAACCGCTTCAACACCCGCCTGTTCTTCCAGACCATGGACACGGACAAGGTACTGCGGCGCAGACTGCCGCGGATCGGGGGCTGCTTCGCCACGGCCCTGGACGGCTGCTTTGGCCGCTGCGACGCCGCCCTCAACCAGCCCTACTCCCACGATCCCGGCAACAGGGGAATTCTCGTCTATCCGGATGAGGAGGTGATCGAGTTCACCAAACGGGCCAACCGGGCGGGGCTGCAGATCGAGTTTCACACGATCGGGGATGCGGCCATCGATCAGGCTCTCAAAGCCCTGGAGGCGGCGCTGCAGGATCATCCGCGGGAGGATCCCCGGCACACGATCATCCACGCCTGCCTGATATCCCCTGAGAGCATCGCCAGATGCGCCACCCTCGGAATCGGCATCACCCTGCAGCCGGGATTTATCAACAGCCCTCTGGAGCCGCCGGAGTATCTGCAGCAGATCCTCGGGAACAGGGCACGAGGAAGCTCGCCCCTGCGCACGATGGTGGATCTGGGGATTCACTTGAGCGGGGGATCCGACGCCCCGGTCATACCCCCCGATCCGGTCGCCGGCCTCTACGGGGCCTGCAACCACCCCTACGATCCCGGACAGTCCCTGACCATCCCCGAAGCCCTGCGTATGTTCACCTACGAAGTAGCCTGGACGAGCTTCGACGAACGGGAACGGGGAACCCTGGAGCTGGGAAAAATCGCCGACATGGTCGTGGTGAACCGCAATCCCCTGGAGATGAGGCCGGAGAATCTGTGCGACCTGGGTGTAGAGCAGCTGTACCTATCCGGTAAGCCCTACAAACCCGGCATGGGACTCCTGGACATGGTTTGGAGCTCCCTGACGGCGGGCAGGGTCAGGATTTGACAGCCGGGAACAGACAGATCTTTCGGGGATCGACGGAGAACTGTACCGCGGAGCCGACTTCAAGGGATTGTACTTCCGGCAAATCCAGGGTAAAGCGGTCGCCCCCCGCTTCCACCTCCACGAGCTGGTGGCTGCCCAGATACTCCTTTCGGGCCACCCGCCCGTTTATACGGTTGGATCTGCCGGTTCTCCCCGAAGGGCGGCTGTCCAGAGAACAGTGTTCGGGCCTGAAGAACACGACTGCCTCCTGACCGATCTGAAGTCCCGCTGAGCTCCGGTGTGCTTGGGCCGGCCGGGGCTGCGCCGAACCGACAGCTGACAGCGGGCCAACCGCCGTCTCCACGACCACCTTATCCGCATTCCGCTCGACCAGCCGTCCCGGGAGGAGATTTGCCTGCCCGAGAAAGGTGCCGACGAACAGGTTGTGCGGGCGGTTGTAGATCCGCTCGGGGGTGTCGATCTGCTCGATGTGGCCCTCCCGCATCACCGCGATGCGGTCGCCCAGCACCAGTGCCTCCTCCTGGTCGTGGGTAACGTACAGGGTCGTAACCCCCAGCTCCCGCTGGATCCGCCGGATCTCGATCCGCAGGCTCTTGCGCAGCTTGGCGTCCAGGGCGCTCAGGGGTTCATCCAGCAGGAGCAGCTGAGGCTGCGGCGCCAGGGCTCTGGCCAGGGCGACCCGCTGCTGCTCCCCACCGGAGAGGTGGGTCACCTTTCGCTTCGCGTACCCCTCCAGTGAAATCAGGCCAAGCAGCTCTTTGATCCGCTGCCGGGCATCCCGGGGGCTCCAGCCGTGCATGCGCAGGCCGAAGCCTATGTTGTCCCATACGTTCAGGTGGGGAAACAGGGCGTAGTCCTGAAACACGATGCCGATCCGCCGCCTGTGAGCCGGGAGGGTGTCGATACGGCGGCCGTCCATGTCGAGGACGCCGGAGTCCGGGTCGATGAAGCCGGCGATCAGCCTCAAGGTCGTGGTCTTGCCGCAGCCGGAAGGACCGAGCAGGATCAGCAGCTCCCCCTGACGCACCTCGAGGTCCAGCTCCAGGCGGAAATCGGGGTAGATCTTCTCGATGCTCTGGATTCGCAGGCTCACTATCCGACCTCCCCGCCGGCTCGATCGATGATCAGAAAAGCCAGAAAACAGAACAGCATCAACACCGATCCCATGGCGCAAGCTCCGATGAAGTTGTAGGAACCGATCAGGCGATAGATCATCACCGGCATCGTGATCAGCTGTTCGTTGTAGAGCATCAGGCTGGCGTTGATCTCCCCCACTGAGATGCCGAAGGCGAAGGCAGCCCCCGTAATCAGCGCCGAACGGGCCATGGGAAGCTCCAGGTGCCATAACAGCCGCCAGGGACCGGCGCCCAGGCTGCGGGCCGCCTCGACCAGGGAGCTCTTCATCTTGCGAAAGGTGGCCGAGGCCACGCGGATTACGAAGGGATAGGCGATAACCGTGTGGGCGAAGACGATGGAGTACCAGCTGCCCACGATCCTCCAGGGCAGATGCTGGTAGGCCTTGAGGTAACCCAGACCGAGGATGATCGAGGAGATGCCTATGGGCAGCATCATCACGGCTTCCAGAAGCCGGCTTCCGGCGAAGCGGCTGCGAGCACCCACGTAGGCCAACAGTGTTCCCAGTGGCAGGGACAGGAGCATGGTCGAACATGCGAAGAACAGGCTGTTTAGGACGGCCCGCAGGTACGGGCCGCCGCCGGACAGGATGCGCCGGTACCACTCCAGGCTGATCGCCTGCTGAGCCCAGCCGCTGCGCAGCTGGAAGGAATAGGCGACCACCGTGACCATCGGCGCCAGAATCACCACAGCCATGAGCAGCAGGTAGAGCAGGTAAAACACGCCCCGAACGGAGCCGAGCACCCCGGCCAGACGGGGCTTTTCGGCGTCCTCCGCCATCTGCTCGGCAAAACTGCTGCTCTGCTGCAGTTTGATGTAGGCATACAGGAAGACGAGGGAGATCACCGCGCCGATAAGTGCCAGGGCGCTTCCGGTTTTGAGGTCCAGGCTTACTTTGGCCAGGCGGTAGACCTCCACCTCCAGGGTGGTGTAGCGGGGCCCGCCGCCCAGCACCAGCACGACGGCGAAGCTGAGCAGGCAGAAGATGAACACCAGGGCGGCTGCGGACAGGAGTGCCGGAAGGATTTGGGGAAGAGTTACCCTCCAGAACAGCCGTAATCCGTGAGCCCCCAGGCTGCGGGCCGCCTCCTCCGTCGACGGGTGGATCCGCCGCCACAACGAGGAGACGATCCGGACCACCACGGGAAAGTTGTAGAAAGCGTGAGCCAGCAGGATCGCCTGAAGGGAATAGAGAATCCTGAGGGGCGGCTCCTCAAGGTGGAACAGGGACATGAGAAGGCGGTTGAGGATGCCGTTGTTCCCGAAGAAACGCACGAATCCGAGCACCACGATGATAGAGGGCAGCACGAAGGGCACCGTGGTCAGGGCCTGGATCAGGTGCTTGCCCCGAAAGTCGTAGCGGGCCAGCAGGTACGCGCCGGGCAGACCCATGAGCACCGACAGCACCGTGGAGAGGATCGCCTGCCAAACCGTGAAGCCGATGATCCTCAAGTAGTAGGGGTCTCCCAGGAGAGAGGCAACAATTCCGAGGCTGAAGCGGCTGCTTCGATCGGTCAGCCCGCCGACCAGCACGCTCCCCAGGGGAAAGTAGAAGAACAGCAGCAGGAACGCGGCCGGAGCCAGCAGAAGAACGAGCAGCGTCCCCGGCGGAATAGCGAGCTCTAGCGACTGACCTGTTTTACCCACGCGTTGATCCAGCGGTCTCTGTTTTTGCGTATATCTTCGGCCGGAAGCTGCAGGGAGCGTTCCGGCTTGGGTGCGAAGCGGAAGGAGTCCGGTGTTACTACGTTCGGATCAACGGGGTACATCCAGTTGGTCAGGGGAATCTCTGCCTGGAACTCCTCGGTTAGGATGAAATCGATGAACTTGCGGGCCAGCGCGGGATGGGGAGCTCCTTTGAGGATGCCCATTCCCTCGATCTGCAGATAGTTGCCCTCTTCGAACAAAAGAGCCCGGTAGCGTTCGGTCTGCTCGTACTCAACGTGGTAGGCGGGACTGGTGGTGTAGCTCAGCACCATGGGCGCCTCCCCGCTGGTGAACATGCCGTAGGCCGTGTCCCAACCGTCGGTGATGGCGAGCAGGTTGGGTTCCAGGCGCTTCCAGTACTCCAGATACTCCTCGCCGTAAACCGCGATGGTCCAGAGGAGAAATCCCAGGCCTGGGCTGGAGGTGCGGGGATCCTGGACGATGATCCGCTTGCGGAAACGGGCATCGGTGAGCTCCTCGAGGGATGTCGGAGGATTCCTGAGGACTTCGGAATCGTAGACAAAGGCGAAGTACCCGTAGTCGAAGGGCGTCACCGCATGGGTGGCATCGAAGATCAACTGCTCGGGGA
>CAZPQC010000019.1:0-41258 GCA_964588525.1 uncultured Spirochaetaceae bacterium | reverse complement strand
ACATGGCGGTCAAGGAGTTCTCCTACGGCATGGGCTGGAACGGCATCGCCGTGGCTCTGATCGCCAAGAACAATCCCCTGGGGGTGCTGCCGGCGGCCGTGTTCTTCGCCTATCTGGATGCCGGGGCCAAGGCGGCCATGCTGCACTCGGATGTTACCTTCGAGATCGCGGCCATCGTGCAATCCGTTATCTTCTACCTGATCACCGCCCAGGCCATCTACAGCTTTCTCCGCCGAAGAAAGAGGTCTCGCCCATGAACGAGCAAAGCTTCACCTTTCCCCTGCTGCACAATGCCATCGGCATCATGACACCCTTTCTCCTGGCCGCCACCGGGGGATTGTTTACCGAGCTGGCGGGGATGCTCAATATCGCCCTGGAAGGCCTGATGCTGATCGGAGCCTTCTTCAGCGTGGTCTTCGCCGGGCTCACCGGAAGCCTGGTGCTGGGCATACTCCTGGGCGTCGTCTCGGCCGTGCTGGCCGCCGCCCTGTTCGCAGGCGTAAGCCTGAATCTCAAGGCCAACGTGTTCATCTCCGGTCTGGCCACCAACCTGCTGGCCTCGGGCCTGACCATCGTGCTGGCTTTCCAGCTGTTCGGCAACAAGGGGGTGGTGCGTTTCGAAATCCCCAAGCTGCCATCCCTCATGATACCGGCGCTGGCCCGCATCCCGATCCTGGGAGACCTGTTGATCGGTCACAACATTCTCGTGTACTTCAGCTGGCTGCTCGTGGTGCTGGCCGCGCTCGCCATCTACCGCACCCCCTTCGGCCTGCGCATCCGGGGCACCGGGCTCAATGCGGCCACCATCGCCTCCCTGGGCCTCAAGCCCCGGCGCTATCAGATGGCGGGCATCCTGATCTCCGGTTTCACCTGCGGCCTGGCAGGGGCCGTGCTCACCCTGAAGCTCAGCGCCTTCGTGCCCAACATCACCTCGGGCCGGGGCTGGATCGCCCTGGTGGCCATCTACCTGGGCAACAAGACGCCCTGGGGCATCGTGATCGCCTCCTTCATCTTCGGTTTTGCCGAGAGTCTGTCCAATTTCGCGCAAGGGGCGATCAACATCCCCGCCGACTTCATCCTGGCCTTTCCCTACCTGATCACCGTACTGGCAATGATCGTCTACTCGATCTGGCGGCACTACCGGGCCCGGGCGTAACCCGTCTATATCAGCGCGTACTCCCACCCGAGCGCTGTGGACATCTCGTCTCGTTCCGTCCCTCTGTGAAATGCGATGATTAGATAAACTAGTTGACAAACTGGTTGATTATGGATATCCTGTAGCTGTGAAAATCATCGAAGTGGGCGCATTCGAGGCCAAGACGCATTTCAGCCAACTCCTCGATGAGGTTGAGGAAGGTGCTGTTGTCAAGATCAGCCGGCGTGGCAAACCGGTTGCGATTCTCAAGCAGGCTGATGCGGTATCCCGGGAGGCTTCGGTGAAGGCCTTGAGGGAGCTCAGGACACTCTGCAAAGTCAAGATACCCCTGGATGAAATCCAGGAACTTCGGGATAAGGGCAGGGAACGCTGATGGCCCACGCTCTGATCGTGCTGGATGCCTCGGCGGCCATGGCCCTGGTGCTTGCGGAAGGGGAAGGGGAGGAGGTGGCAGGGTTGATCCGCGAAACGATGGCCGTCAACGGTCGGATCTTCGTTCCCGGGCTGTTCTGGTATGAACTGGGGAATGGACTGCTTGCGGCGGAGCGGGCGGATCGAATGGCTCCTCAAACGATCTCCCTGGCCGTTTCGGAATTTGCCCGCTTCCCGGTCGTTACCCATCAGCAGGCTGATTTTGCAGAAACCGAGCGGATATTGAACCTGGCCCGGGACAATAGGCTGACCTACTACGATGCCAGCTATTTGGAGTTGGCCCTGCGCTTCCAGGCGCCCTTGAAGAGTTTTGACACACATCTTGTTAGCCTGCGAGGTTCTTTTCCGCTGATTCTCTGAGATTGCAGCATCCTGTCGAGATATGGTATAAGGGTCGGGGAGGCACGGCGAAGCTCATGCAGGAAATCGTAACCAAAGTCTTGGAAGCGGAGAAAGAAGCGGAAGGGCGCATCCAGGAAGCCCGCAGCAAGACCGCGGAGATCCGGACCCAGGCGGACCGGGAAGTCCAGGTGAAGCTGCAGGAAGCCCGGGAGCAGGCCGCCCGGCGGTCCCAGGAGATCCTGGACCAGGCGCGCAGTCAGGCCCGGGCGGAATACGAGAAGGCCGTGCAGCGGTCCCTGGAAGGCAATCAGATGTTCTTCGAAAAGAACGAAGAAAAGATAAACCGGGCTGCGGAGGCCGTGGTCGAGCTGATCACCGCCCCCGAATGGTCTTGACCCTTTAAAACGGACAAGAAATTGGCAGGACCGCTGAAAACCTACGCTTTCATCAATGCCAAGCTGAGAACCAGGATCAGCAAGATCCTCCCGGAGCAGTTCATCCGGCAGCTGGCCCGGGCACGATCCCTGGCCGAAAGTGTGCAGATGCTGGCGGAAACCGATTTCGCCCCGGTGCAGAAGATCTACGAACAGACGGGGGACATCAAGACCGCGGAGCTGGAGCTGCTGCGCAAAGAGCTGTCGATTTACCTGGAGCTGGAGAAGCTGGTCGAGGAGGAGGTGCTTGGCTTTGTTCATGCCCTCTGCGAGCGTTTCGAGACCGAAAACCTGAAAAACGCCCTCCGCCTTTGGTTCGATCGGCGGATCAGAGGGCGGAACATCGAGGATGCCCGGGGTTACCTGTTGCGGAAGCCCATCCACCACCCCATCGATCTCGATGGTATCATCAACTCCGACACCCTCGAGGAGGTCGCCGACCGGCTGCAGGCCACCCCCTACGCCGCAATCGTGCGGCAACAGTCCGCCCAGGTCATGAAGGATTCCAGCTTGTTTTCCCTCGAGCTGGCCCTGGACCGCTTCCTGTATCACCGCCTGGTGGAAGCGGCGGATCGGCTCGCGCCCAGGGACCGGGAGATCGCCCGCCGTTTGATCGGGGTGGAGATCGATCTGCAGAACGTGGGCTGGCTGATTCGCTTCAAGAACTTTTACTCCCTGGAGACGGAGCAGGCCCTGGGCTACACCCTGGCCGGGGGATTGAACCTGGAGCCGGAGCTGATGCGGGAGAGCTACGTCTCCGAGCAAACCGATCGGGAGATCTCCGCCCTGGTGGGACGGCGCTATCCGGAAATCGCCCCTCTGCTCGCCTCCAAGGAGCAGACCAAGTTTACCGCCCGCTTGACCCTGATCGAGCGCATCCTAGAGGAGATCATAAAGATCGAGGTGCGAAAAATCATGACCGGATACCCCTTCACAATCGGAATCATTTTGTCCTATTTTATTCTCAAAAGCGATGAGATACGAAAAGTCATGACGGTCCTGAACGCCAAGTTCTACGACTGGCCGGAGGAACGCATCCAGGCCCTGGTCTAGGCGCGCTATGATCTTCACCGAACCGATGCAGCAGGTCGTAGCCGTGGTGCTCGATCACCACGCCGACGCGGTAACCAAGGAGCTTCTGCGCCTGGGGCTTCTCCACTTCGTGAGCATCACGGAGGTGGACCGGGAGGTGGGCTTGCAGGTGGAGGCGGTCACGCCGGCGTTAGCCGAAGCCGGCATTGCCGAGATCCGCCGGCGGATCGAGGGCTTCTTCGCCATGGTGAACGAGAAGCCCCCGGCCGGGGAGGACCTCAAGGTGGAGGACCTGCAGGCGGTCGATCTGGATGAAACCAACAAGGTTCTCGACAACTTGGCCGCATCGGTGCAGACGATCCGGGATCGGCAAAGCACGCGCCAGCAGGAGATCCTCCGGCTTCAGGATATCCGGCGTCAGCTCCAGATGTTCGGCAGCCTGGGTGAGGTGGTGGATGCCCGCTCCCAGTACTCCTACCTGAGCATCCATACCGGTTCGATCCGCACTTCCCTGCTCGAGCCTTTCGAGCAGGCCGTGGGGGAAGTTCCAAACGTGGTGATGCAGTTGGGCGTCCAGGACAACCAGACCCTGCTGCTGCTGATCGCCATGAAGCGGGATGAAGGCGTGATCGACCGTGTCCTGGACAAATTCGCCTGGACCGATGTTCATCTTCCCCGGGAGCTCTCCGGGAAGACGGATCAGGTCCGGGAGGAGCTGGAGGACAAGCTGCGGATTCTGGAGGATGAGCAGGAGCAGCTCAAATCTCAGGTCGAAACACAGATCCGGGAGAAGCTTCCGACCCTGGAGCGGATGTGGAGAAACCTGCGTCTGAACGAGCTCTATGCCCGGGTGCAATCCTTCTTCAGCAAGACCGCCCGGACGGTCATCTTTTCCGGCTGGCTGCCTTCCAGAAAACGCTCCGTCGTGACCGAGGCGGTGCACCGGGTGACCGACGGCCAGTGCTATATGGAGTGGCATCCGGGGCGGGAAGTATCGAAGGAGCATCCCTCCTCGGTCCCGGTGCAGATGCACAATCCAAGGTTCCTCTCCCCCTTTCAGATGCTGGTCACCAACTACTCGATTCCGGAGTACGGCAGTATCGATCCCACGCCCCTGGTGGCCGTGGCCTACCTGATAATGTTCGGCCTGATGTTCGGAGACGCCGGCCACGGAGCGGTGTTGATCCTGGGGGGAGCGCTCGGCTCAATTCTGTACGGAGGGGGGCGTTCGGGGGTGCGGAACCTCCTGCGGCTGATCGCCTACTGCGGCGGGGCTGCGGTGGTCGCCGGCATCCTGTTCGGCTCCTACTTCGGAATGCAGTGGTTCCCGCCGCTGTGGTTCGACTACCACGGGGTGGTCACCGGTCACGGCGGAGGGGGCCTGGTAACCGATGTCTACGGGATCCTGGTGATCACCATCTATTTCGGGATCGCCGTCATCGCCCTGGGGTTGGTGCTCAACTGGATCAACTGCGTGGCCAAGCGCAGATGGTTTCGACTGATCTTCGACAAGGGAGGTCTGATCGGCGGCTGGATCTACGCAGCCGGGGTGTATGCGGCCATGTTCTTCGTCCGCCACGACTACAAGCAGCTGCCCGATGCCAATCTGCTGATCCTGCTGCTCGGCATACCCGTCCTGCTGCTGACCGTTAAGCCGGTTCTGGAGTACCTGCTCCACAAGCCGCGCAAACCCTTCACCCTGTTCACACCGGTGGATTTTTTCATGGAATGGATCGTGGAGATCCTGGAGATCTTTTCCGGCTATCTTGCCAACACCCTGTCCTTCATGCGGGTGGCCGGATTGGGAATCGCCCACGTCAGTCTGATGATTGCCTTTTTCTCGATCGCCGGGATGATCGGCGGACCTTCGGGGAGCTTCACCCTCGGCTCCTATCTCGTCTTGATCGCCGGCAATGTCCTGGTTATCCTTCTGGAGGGCTTGTCCGCGGGAATCCAGTCGTTGAGGTTGAACTACTACGAGTTCTTCTCCAAATATTTCAGCGGCTCCGGGCGGGCCTACGCCCCGGTGACGCTGCATAAAACTTCTGCTTAGGAGGAAGAGGTGGAAAAAACAAGCAAAAAGAGACTTAGACGGAAGATAATCTTGACCCTGGTCTTTCTCTTTGCCTTCTTCGTCATGTTCGGGATGGTCTCGGTGGTGCGGGTCTTTGCCCAGGAGCAGGCACCGGCAACAGCGGTGGAGATGACCGCCGAACGCGCTTCGGTGGCGCGCTTCGGTCTGATCGCCGCGGCCATAGCCTTCGGGTTCGGTGCCATGGGCGCGGGCATCGCCATCGCCAATGTCGGGGCGGCCGCCATGGGCGCCATCGGCGAGAGGCCGGAGATCGCCAGCCAGGCCCTGATCTTCATCGCCCTGGCCGAAGGGCTGGTGGTGTTCGGATTCATCACCGCCCTGATGATCCTGGGGAGAATCTAGGCTCAAGGCCTGGTAATGCGCTATTTCATCATCGGGGACGAGGATGCGGTGCTCGGTTTCGGGCTGGTCGGTGTGGCAGGAACGGTCGCCACGAATGTGGCTCAGGCCCAGGAGGCCTTTTCCACGGCCATGGAACAGTCGGACATCGGGATCATCATCATCACCGAGCGGGTGGCCGACCTGATTCGTCCTCAGGTGGATCGCTTCATCTTCACCCGGAACTTCCCTCTGATCGTGGAGATCCCCGACCGGCAGGGCCCGCTTTCCGGAAAACCGGGGATCCGGGAGATGGTCAACCAGGCCATAGGAATTAAATTGTGAGCCGGCAGCAGAGGCAGAAAGAACAGCCGGAACAGCAGCCGACCCACGATCTGATCGACGGCATCGCTCAGGATGCCGGGGCGGAGGCGGAGAAGATCATCACCGAAGCCGAAAAAGCGGTGAAGGAGCGGATCCGGGCCGCCGAGGAACAGGCCAGGGCCGTGGTCCAGCAGGCGGAGAGCAAGGCCGAGGAACAGGCGGAGCGCATCCGCTCTCAATCCGCCTCCTCACTGCGCATGGAAAGCCGGCGCACGCACTTGAAGCTGCAGGAGCAGGCGGTTCAGGAGGTGCTCTCCCGGGTTCGGCAGCAGTTTGCCGGGATGATCGGCACGCCGGCGTACCGGGAGGTGCTGCTGGCCTGGATCGTAGAAGGGGCGATCGGACTGGATGTGGAGCAAGCGACCGTGAACGCCTCCGCAGCCGAACGGAAGCAGATCGACAAACGGCTGCTTCAGGAAGCCCAGGGCAAGGTCGCGGAGCTCACCGGGAGGAAGGTGAGCCTGGCGCTGGCCGACGGGGGTCCCCTGATCCCCCAGGGAGTGGTGCTGAAGGCCGTGGACGGACGGGTGGAGTTCAACAACCAGGTGGCCACCCGGCTGTTGAGGCGGCAGTCGGAAATTCGCAAAATGATCCAAGACAAATTATGGAAGAAAGAATCATCGGACAGGTAAGGCGGGTCAACGGACCGGTCATCGAAGCCGCCGGCGTCAGCGACGCCATGATGCTGGAGCTGGTGCGGGTGGGGGAGGTGCGCCTGGTCGGGGAGGTCATCAAGCTGGCCGGAAAACGGGCCATCATCCAGGTCTACGAGGACACCACCGGGATCGCTCCGGGAGACAACATCTTCGGTTCCGGAAGTCCCCTGTCCGTGGAGCTGGGCCCGGGATTGATCGGGACGATCTATGACGGTATCCAGCGGCCCCTGGAGCGAATCCTGGCCCTGTCCGGCAACTTCATCGAGAGGGGCATCCGCGCAGCCTCCCTGGATCGGGAGAAGAAGTGGCTGTTCCGTCCGGCCGAACTTGCTGCGGGCTCTCAGGTGAGCGGGGGCGCCGTTGTCGGCACGGTGCAGGAAACCGAGCGGATCGAGCACCGCATCCTGCTTCCCCCCGACGCGGCGGGAACATTGAAGTCCCTGGCCGCCGAAGGGGAGTACACGGTGGAAGAGCCGATCGCCCTGATCGATAGCGAAGGCGGGGAGCGGGCCGTGCCCATGATGCAGCGCTGGCCCATCCGCACCCCCAGACCCACGGGCGAACGACTGCCGGCCGGAGGCCGCCCGCTGATCACCGGGCAGAGGGTCATAGACACCCTCTTTCCCGTAGTCCGGGGAGGCACCGTTGCCATCCCGGGGGGATTCGGGACGGGCAAGACCATGACCCAACACGCCATTGCCAAGTGGTGTGATGCGGAGATCATCGTGTACATCGGCTGCGGCGAGCGGGGCAACGAGATGACCGACGTGCTCACCGAGTTTCCCAAGCTCATCGATCCCCGAACCGGACGCAGCCTGATGGAGCGCACCGTTCTGATCGCCAACACCTCGAACATGCCCGTGTCCGCCCGGGAAGCCTCGATCTACACCGGGGCGACTCTGGCCGAATACTACCGTGACCAGGGCTACGACGTGGCGGTCATGGCGGACTCCACCTCCCGCTGGGCCGAGGCGCTGCGGGAGCTTTCGGGGCGCATGGAGGAGATGCCGGCGGAGGAGGGCTTTCCCGCCTACCTGCCCACCCGCATAGCCGAGTTTTACGAGCGGGCCGGATCCATGAACACCCTGGCCGGCCAAAGAGGCTCGGTATCCATTGTCGGGGCCGTTTCACCCCCCGGAGGGGATTTCTCCGAGCCGGTGACCCAGCACACCAAACGCTTCGTTCGCTGCTTCTGGGCTCTGGACCGCCAGCTGGCCAACGCCCGCCACTACCCTGCCATCTCCTGGCTGGACAGCTACAGCGAGTATGCCGAGGAGATCACCCCCTGGTGGGAGCAGGAGGTGGGCGCTGATTGGACCGCCGACAGGGCGGAGATCCTCGATCTGCTTCACAGGGAGGTGCGGCTGCAGCAGGTGGTCAAGCTGGTCGGACCGGACGCCCTTCCGGACAGCCAGCGCTTTATAATCGAAGTCTGCACCCTGTTCAAGAACGCCTTCCTGCAGCAGAACGCCTTCGATGAGGTGGACCGCTACTCCACGGTGGAGAAGCAGGCGCGGATGCTCGCCATCATTTTGACCTACTGGCGCCGGGGGGCCGAGGCGATCCGGCGGGGAATGACCCTGGTCCGTCTGCGGCGCATGAAGGTGCTGCAGGACGTGGTCAAGATGAAGTTCACGATCGCCAACGACGAGCCCGAAGCTTTCGACAAGCTGGCCGCCCGCCTGGAGCGCTCCCTCGGTCAGCTGGAGGAGATCTATGAGGAACAGTAAAAACTCCACCGTCGATTTGGAAGCGGCCCAGAAGCGCCTTCTGGCCGGCCGGGAGTACATCGGGGTGGACCGCATCGAGGGACCCCTGGTGTTCATTCGCAACACCCACCCGGTCGGTTACCGGGACCTGGTGGAATGCGTGGATCCCGGCGGGGAGACCCGTCTGGGCATCGTCCTGGACACTTCCGCGGACATCGTGGTGATCCAGGTGTTCGCCGGTACCTCGGGGCTGACCATGCCGGGAACCCACGTCCGCTTCCGAGGCGAGCCCCATACCATCCAGGTCAGCGACAGGATGCTGGGACGGGTGTTCAACGGTCTGGGCCAGCCGATCGACGGCGGTCCCCCTCCCACGGGGGAGGAGGAGCGGGATGTCAATGGCCTGCCGATCAATCCCACGGCCCGGGAGTATCCGCGGGACTTCATCCAGACCGGCATCTCCGCGATCGACGGCATGAACACCCTGATTCGCGGCCAGAAGCTGCCGATCTTCTCCGGCAACGGCCTGCCCCACAACACCCTGGCCGCCCAGATTGCCCGGCAGGCCAAGATCCGGGGGGAGGAGAGCCGTTTCGCCGTGGTCTTCGCCGCCATGGGGGTCAAGCACGATGTGGCCCGTTTCTTCATCGACAGCTTTGAAAGCTCCGGGGTCCTGGAGAACGTGGCTTTGTTTCTATCCCTGGCCGACGATCCTTCCATCGAGCGGCTGATCACCCCGCGAACCGCCCTAACCCTGGCCGAGTACCTGGCCTTCACCAGGGACATGCACGTTCTGGTAGTCATGACCGACATGTCCAACTACTGCGAAGCCCTGCGGGAGATCTCCACTATTCGGGGAGAAATTCCCTCCCGCAAAGGCTACCCCGGTTATCTGTACTCCGACCTGGCGGAGATCTACGAACGTTCCGGCATGATCAAGGGGTTTCCCGGATCGATAACCCAGATGCCGATCCTGACCATGCCCAACGACGACATCTCCCATCCCATCCCGGATCTGACCGGCTACATCACCGAGGGGCAGATCGTATTCGAGCGGGAGATGGACGCCAGGGGGATCTATCCCCCCGTGGCCGGGCTTCCCTCCCTGTCCCGGCTGATGAAGGACGGCATCGGTGAGGGCATGACCCGGGAGGATCATCCCCACCTGGCCAGCCAGCTGTTCGCCGCCTACAGCTACGTCAAGGACGTGCGCAACCTGGCCTCGGTGATCGGGGAGGAGGAGCTGACTCCCCTGGATCATCAATACCTCGAGTTCGGCGAGACCTTCGAACGCAAGTTCGTCAGCCAGACAAAACAAGAGGACCGCACCATTGAGGAGACCCTCGAGCTGGGCTGGGGTTCCTTGAGCCTTCTACCCGTGGAGGAGCTGCACCGGGTCAGCGAAGAAGAGATCGAGAAGTACTACGGGGGTTAGAGTTGCCGAACGTAGCGCCGACAAAAACCAACCTCCTGCGCATCCGCCACGAGCTGGAGTTCGCCCGGCTGGGGCACGAGCTTCTCGATCAGAAGCGCAACATCCTGGTCATCGAGCTGCTCAACCTGGTAGACCAGGCCGTGGACTTCCAGGAGCGGGTGGTCAAGGCTCTGGAGGAGGCCTACCGTACCCTCGAACAGGCGGTGCTGCGCATGGGCAAGCTGCGGGTATCCAACCTGGCCAGCGCGGTGAACATCCGGGCCGAGATCGAGCTCAAGACTCGCCGGGTCATGGGGGTGCGGCTTCCGGTGGTGGACACCAACTTCACGGAGCATCCCCCGTACTTCAGTCCGCTGGGCACCAGCTTCTGGATCGACAACTCCCTGGAGGAGTTCAAGGAAGCTCTTCAGCTGATGGGACGCCTGGCGGAGTTGAAGATTTCTATTATCCGTCTGGCCTCGGAGGTGCGCAAAACGATCCGGAAAGTCAACGCATTGGAGAAGATCGCCATTCCCGATCTGGAACAGACGGTGTACTTCATCCAGAACAGGCTGGAGGAGAACGAGAGGGATATGTTCGTCCTGATGAAGATGGTGAAGAGCCGTCTGGAAGCAAAGGAGCAAGCGGAGCGAGGAACATGAACGGTCCGATCAAAAAAATTCTCGTATACGTCGACGGAACCGAGAGCTCGATTACCGCGGCGCAGTATGCGGTCGTCCTGAGCCGTACCCTTCGTGCCGAGCTGAGTGCGCTGTACGTGGTCAACACCCGGGCGCTGGAGGACCTGCTCAAGGCCAGGATCTTCATCAAGGCCGAGGAGGAGGAATACAAGCGCGACCTGGAGGCGGATGCCAATCGCTACCTGAACCACGTTCAGAGCCTGGCGCGAAAAAAGGGTGTGGCTATCGAGGCGGTGAGCGTCAGCGGAGCGGTTCACCAGGAGATCAAGAAGTACGTTCGGGAGAGCGAGATCGATCTGCTGATCATCGGAGAGCTGTCCCACGTACGCAGCCGCCGGGATGAGTTCTACAACGAGGCGGAGCGGGCCATGCGCAGCGTTTCCTGCTCCGTGCTGATCGTGAAAGATGAAGACCGGGTTTGGGAACTGTACGACGCCCTGACCTGAACAAATAGAAAGGACAAGCTATGGCACTAGTTGATTTGATACGACCGGAGGTCGTCAAAGTTCCCCTGGTCTCCACGACAAAATCCGAGGTGATCCGGGAGCTGGCGGAATGCTTGAGGGACGCCGGCAAGATCTCGGATGTGGAGGCAGTCGTAGAGGCCCTGATGAAGCGGGAGAGCATGGGTTCCACGGGTTTGGAACAGGGCATCGCCGTGCCCCACGCCAAGACTCAGGCGGTCCACGCCCTCACCGTGGCGGTGGGTATCTCACCCAAGGGAATCGATTTTCAGGCCATCGACGGCAACCCCTCCAAGCTGTTCTTTCTGCTGCTGGCCCCGCCGGACCAGTCCGGCCCGCACATCGAGGCTCTGGCCGACATCGCCCGCATCACCAAGAGCCAGGCCTTCTGCCGCACCCTCATCGGCGCGACTTCCCCGGCGGAGGTGGTGGAGCTGTTCAGCGAGGATTAGCCGGGCATCAGGTCTTCAGAAAAATACATGGCGATGGCGGCAAAACAGGTAACATACCGATCCGCAACCGTGGGGGATGTGGACGGGATATTCAGGCTGGTCAACTCGATGGCCGAGTCCGGGCAGATGCTGCACAGGAGCAAGTACCGGATCGTCACGATGCTGGCCAACTTCATCGTGGCCGAATCGAAAAGCGGAGAGCTGGCGGGCTGCGGTGCCCTCTTCCCGCTCTGGACCGACAGCGCGGAGATCGTGGCTCTGGCCGTGGGTCCCCGCTTCCAGGGTGCCGGGGTGGGGAAGCAGCTGGTGGCGGAGCTCCTGCAGCGAGCCCGGAATCAGGGATTTCCCGAAGTCATCACCCTGACCTGCGCGGTGGATTTCTTCTCCCAACTCGGGTTCTCCGTTCAACCCAAGGATAAGTTCCCCAGGAAGCTGTGGCGGGAATGCCTGGAGTGTCCCCGGCTGGAGAACTGCGACGAGATCGCCATGAGCGTCCGTTTGGGCGAGGCCTTGGGCTGAGGGGTGAGCGGCTCGTCGGGGGAGATCCTGTTTCTGCGAGTGCCGCCTCGCGGCTTGCTCAAGTCCGCCGGCGGCATCGGGCGGAGAGGGACAACCCGCTTTGCAGCGGTATTCGCTCCGAATGGGTTCTGCGGCCGGGTCGGGAAGGGGACCATCACCTGTTTCTGGATCGGCATGGGCAGGAGAGTACGCCTGCCCGGTCGGGAGCTCCTGGAGGGGCTTCGCAGCGGGGCAACTGCTGAGATCGTCGATATCGGCTGTGCCGGTGCCCTGGACCCCGGCCTCGAGCGGGGCGATCTGGTCCTGAGCAGTGACGACATCGCCTTCGACAGCGCCGTGCCGGTGGCTGTGCGTCGCCGTCCCGGGCTGGAGGTAGTCCTGCGGGAGGTGGCCGCAGGGCGAGACGTCGACCTCCGCCGGGCTCCGATCCTGACCCACGAGCGCTTCGTTTCGAGCCGGGCAGATCGAATCGAGCTGTTCGAACGCACCGGCTGCGCCGCCGTGCAGATGGAACACGTCTGGTTCCTGCAGCTCCTGCGGCGGCTGCTAACGGCCGACCGTTTCGACAAGATCCGGATCACCCACCTCGTGCTGATCACCGATGCGGTTCCCCGCAGCGGCAGCAGGGGGGCAACCGCCCGATCGAACTGGGATGCTCTGACAGGCTACGCTTTCCCGGGGGGCAGCGGAGGAATAATGTCCCTGCGCAGGGAGGTCCTGAACCTCTGGTCCTCTTTGTAGCCCGGTTGGAACTGCCGGACTACAGCGCGACCCTGCGGCGTCCCTCTCTGCCGATTTGGGTGAGCTTCCGGAAACCGATACCCTCGAGGATTGCGGCCGCCTCTCGGTAATAGCCGTCCAGCTGATCCGGCCGGTGGGCGTCGGAGTTGATCATAACCGGGATTTCCCGTTCGAGGCATTCCGCCAGGATCCACTCCGAGGGGTAGAGCGCTCCGCTGGTGTTGCGCACGATGCCTCCCGTATTGATCTCCAGGATGCAGGGAGAGGCGGCCACCGCGTCCAGGGTTCGTTCGACCGCGGTACGGTACCAGGGTGCGTCTTCCGCGAAGTGCTTTGCACCCCGGTTGTTCTTCTTGATCACGTCGAAATGCCCGATGATATCCGGCGGAGCCGTGCTGACCATGGCGGTCATGCGCCGGTAGTACTCCTCCACGGTTCTGCGGATATCCCCGTCGAAGGACTCCGCCATCCCCTGCTCCAGCTCCTCCGGCGGGCCGTCGGCGGTCCACGGTTCGCCGTTGGCCAGGCGTCCGATAAAGTGCACCGAGCCGACCGTGAAATCCAGGTTCAGGGCCTGGATCGGGGCCGTCGCGGGGGATATGGTCTCCGGGATGTAGTCTACTTCCAGGCCGACGAGCAGCTCGATCCTGTCTTTATAGGTGTTTTGGAGCCGGCGGGCGGTTTGCAGGTATTCCGGCAACAGGGTGGAAGGGATCGTCCAGTCGCAGGCAAAGGGAACCGGGGCGTGCCCGGCAAAACCCAGAGTCCGCAGGCCTTTACGGAGCGCTGCCCGGACGTAGTCCTCCAGCTCCCCGTGGCCGTCGTCGAAGCGGGAGTGGCAGTGATAGTTTGCCATAGTGACGTCGGTCATGGGCTGATTCTACCGGAGCGCCGGCTAAATGAACAGCGACCGTTGTCCCGGTTCATGACCCAGGCCAAACCCTCAGATTCCTAGTAAAATTTAAACCTTAAAAGATTTTCCATTTTCAACCTTTCATGTACGCGGATTTCGGAGAAGATTTAAAGAAGACTACGCGGGAGCAGCTGCGGCGAGTAGCACGCAGCGTGCAGCACCTTGACAGCCGGCAAAATATGACATAGAATTTATTTTACGTAACACGTTAAGTTTGGGGGGATGGTCGATGTTGAGCCCGCCAGCGCAGAAATCTCGGAACACGCAAAACACGCAGAAGCAGCGGACCCAGTACCGCATCGGGGAGCTGGCCCAGAGGGCCGGGGTGACCGCCCGCACGATTCGCTACTACGAGGAGCTGGGCATCCTCTCCGCGCCCCTTCGGCCCCAGGCCAGGCATCGCCGCTACTCGCAGAAGGATCTTCTCCACCTCCAGAGGGTCCAGCAGCTTAAAAGTTTCGGCCTGGCCCTGGGGGAGATCCGGGAGATCTTCGACCTCTCCCGGCAGGATCCTTCGGGGGAGAAGAGCCGCCTCCGGCTCCTGACCCGCTACCGCGAGAAATGGCGGGAGGCGATGAAGCGTAAAGAACGGATGGAGGCCTACATCGGCGATCTGGAGTGGCACATCGATCAGCTGCAACGGGTGGGCAACTTCCAGGCCTGTCCCGGGGAGGAGTGCCGAAGCTGCCGCTACACGGCGATCTGCAAATTCTACAACGACAACCACCGTAACGAGGCACGGCAGTGAAAGCAGGCGTTCTCACCGCCCCGCAACGGATAGAAATCCAGGAGATCGAAAAACCCGCCATCGGCAGCCGGGATGTGCTGGTCAGGCTCAGGTACTGTGGAATCTGCACCCTGGAGCAGCGAATGTACACCGGGCAGATGAAGTTCCGCTACCCGGTAATCCCGGGGCACGAAGCCTCCGGGGTCGTCGAGGAGATCGGCGAGGAGGTGGGGCTCTTGCGGCAGGAGCTGAAGCCCGGAACCCGGGTAGCCCTGGATCTGGTGAGCCGCTGCGGCGAATGCTACTACTGCCGCACCGGCGCCTCGAACCTCTGCGCCAATCGATACAAGGACGGGAAGAGGATTCTCGGCGGCTTCGGCGAGTATAGAGCCGTGTCCTCTAAACAGGTTTTTCCAGTTTCCGAAGCGCTCCCCCTGGAGGCGGCCGCCTTAGCGGAACCCGTGGCCTGCTGCATCCGCTCGCTCAAAAAGATCGAACTGTCCCTGGCCGAAGATCTGCTGATCGTAGGGGCCGGACCCATGGGGATGATGCACATGTTGGTGGGGCTGTGCATGGGAGCCCGCATATTCGTCTCCGATCCGGACGCGGAGCGTCTGAAGGCGGCCTCCCGGCTGGGAGCCTACCTGACCATCGATCCGACCCGGGAAGATCTGCCCGCAGTCGTTAGAAACCAGACCGAGGGCAGGGGGGTGGACGCCTGCGTGGTGACCTCTCCGGCCGCCGCAGCGCTGGAGTCGGCCTTCGCAGCAACGGGCCACAATGGCAGGATCAACATCTACACCTCCTACAACGAGAAGCTGTCCCTGCCTACGGACGCCAATTCGATCCACAAGTTTGAAATCCTGGTGACGGGAAGCGAGGGCCGCACCGAGGAGGATTTCCTCCAGGCCGTGCGTCTGCTGGATTATGGGAAGGTCGACGTCAGCTCCCTGATCAGCCGCAAGGTTCCCTTTTCCGGTCTGGAGGATGGTATCAAGGCGGCCATGACCTCCTACACCTACCGGGTTCTGCTGGACCACGAAGCCGGGTAACGCGGAGTCTGCTCAGGTGATATTAACCTTCGACATAGGCACCTCCGTCCTGAAGGGCGGAATCTTCGACTCCGCGGGTGTGCTTCGCTCCAGGGCGGAGGTGCCGGTGCACCTGAGCGACCGGGACGATCCCCTCATGCACGAGGCGGATGCCAACAACTGGATCTCGGCCCTGGCTCTGGTAACGGCCCAGCTGGAGCTGTCCAGAGCCTCCGGCAGCGAACGCAGGATCGACGCGGCGGTGGTCAGCGGCAATGGTCCGACCCTTGTGCCTGTAGGTTCGAAGGGAGAGCCCCTGGATTTCGCCATGACCTGGATGGATCGCCGGGGGGTGGAAGAGGCCCGGATGATCGCCGAGGTCACGGGGCGGTACGTGGATCCCACCTTCTACCTGCCCAAGGCTCTGTGGATCTACAGAAACAAGCCCGAGCTGTACCGGCGAACCCGATATTTCTGCACCTGCCCGGAGTTCATCGATCTGTATCTGACGGGGAGGGCCTGCACGGTGCTGCCCTCGGAACAGTTCACTCCCTACATCTGGACGGCCCGAACCATCGAGAAACTCGGCATGGATCCGGGCAAATTTCCGCCCTTCATCCGGCCGGGGGAAACGGTGGGGGAAGTCCGTCAGGAGGCGGAGGAGCTGCTCGGCATCCCCGCGGGTACGCCGGTATTTGCCGGCGGTCCTGATTTTGTCATGACCCTGCTGGGAACGGCCACGGTGCGGCCCGGCAGGGCCTGCGACCGGGCCGGGACCTCGGAAGGCATCAACCTCTGCGCCGAGCAACCGGTGGAAGACAGGCGGCTGATGTGCCTGCCCCACATCATCGAGGGGTATACGAACATCTCCGGCATCATCTCGACTTCCGGCAAGGCCCTGTCCTGGTTCAAATCGATCAGCGGCCGGGCTGAGCTGGATTACGAGAGCCTGTTCGAGGACATCTGCCAGGTGCCTCCAGGCTCCCGCTCCCTGCTGTTTCTGCCCTACCTGGCCGGGGAACGGGCTCCCCTCTGGGACCCGTACGCCCGGGGAACCTTCATCGGGCTGACCGCGAATCACGGCCGCAAGGAGATGACCCGGGCCGTGGTGGAGGCTGTAGGGTTCGCCATCCGGGATGTGATCGGGGTAATGGAGGAAAACGGGTTGGAGATCGGGGAGCTGCGGGTCACCGGCGGACAGTCCAAGAGTCCGCTCTGGAACCAGATCAAGGCCGACATCACCCAGAGGAAGATCCTGGTACCCGACGTGCAGGACTCGGAGCTGCTGGGGGATGCCTGCATCGGCCTGTTCGCCTTGGGCAACTACAAGAGCCTGGCCGCGGCTTCCGAGAACCTGGTCAGGATCGGCAGGAGCTACACTCCGGCACCTGAGCTGCGGGAGCTCTACGATCGGCTCTTCGAGCTGTACCGGTCTTCCTACCGGGGCTTAAAAGAGGTATTCTCGGAGCTCGCGAAAATTCCCCTGGAGGAGGAAGGATGAACCCAGGAAAACACATCCGCATGAAATCGATCTTTCGTCCCGACGACGGGCGATCGGTCATCGTGGCCATCGATCACGGCGGAATCGCCGGACCTGTTCCGGGAATCGTGAAACCCGCTCCGCTGATGCGTTCCTGCGTGCTGGGCGGAGCCGATGCGGTGCTGACCACCCGGGGTTTCCTCAAAGCCTCGATCGAGGAGTGGTCGCCCTCGACCGCTCTGATCCTCCGGCTTACCGGCGGTTTCACGGTGCTGGGGGGCAGATTCGAGGAGGAGCAGATCTCTTCTCCCGAAACGGCCCTGCGCTACGGTGCAGCTGCAGCTGCAGTTACCGTGAAGTTCGGGCATCCCCGGGAGGGAGAGTTCATTCGCCAGGCCTCGTTGGTGGCGGACGCCTGCGAGCAGTGGAATCTGCCGCTGATGATCGAAGCCATGGCCAAGGGCAAGGATCTCAAATCCACGGACCCGGAGGGGGTGAAGCTGGCCGCCCGGGCCGCCCAGGAAATCGGTGCGGATATCGTGAAGAGCTATTACACCGGGGATGCGGAGAGCTTCCGCTCCGTGGTGGAGGGCTGCCCGGCGCCGGTGGTGATCCTGGGGGGAGAGAAGACCGAGAACCTGAGTCAGCTATTTACCGAGGTCTACGACTCGCTGCAGGCCGGAGGAGCCGGTATCGCCATCGGCCGCAACATCTGGCAGCACGCCAATCCCCAGGCCGTGGTGGAGGCCATGGTCGGCCTGGTGCACGACGGCTGGACCGTGAAGCAGGCCGTGAAGCACTGCCCTTCCGGCTGATAGAACCGTGCCCTACCTGGCCTTCGCCTCCAACTTCACCTGGGTGATGGTGATCGGCCTCCTGGGGCCCTCCATCCCCGAGATCATCGGGGATCTGGAGATCAGCTACGCCCAGGCGGGGTTGTTCTTTACCATGCTCTCCCTGGGGTCGCTGTTCGGCACCACCCTGACCGGGATTGCCTCCGACTACCTGAACCGCAAGGTCATGTTCGGGATGGTGGCATTGATCCTGGCTATAGGGCTTGCCATCATGGGATTTGCCGCCTCCTATCTGGTAATCCTGCTGATCATTCTGGGCTACAGCCTCTTCGGATCGCCTGCCGGCACTGTGGGCCAGAGCATCATGCTGTCCATGTTCCCCGACCGGCGGGAGCGCTACATCTCCCTGCAGACCTCCTTCGCCGCCCTGGGCAGCTTCACGGCGCCGCTGCTGGTGGCTCTGAACTTCACGGTTGGTTTGTCCTGGCGCTGGACCTTCATCGAAGCAGGCGGGGTGGCCCTGTTGCTGTTTGTCTGGATCCTGTTCGTCCCTCTTCCCCACTCTGCCGGCCGCATGATCAGCTGGAAGAATCTCTCCCGGATTCTGGGCAACCCGAGGATCCTGTTCAGCGCCCTGCTGATCTTTTTCTCCGTGGCCCCGGATCTGGGATTTTCCTACTGGCTGGCCGAGCACTTCAAGACCGAGCTGGGCGTACCCCTGGGACTGTCCAGCGCCGTGGTAGGTGTTTATCTGGTCGGAATGATCGCGGGGCGACTGCTGACTTCCAGGCTGCTGAAGCGCTTGGCCTCGGCGCGCATTCTCAAAGCGGGGATGGTGCTGTCCCTGGCCTCTCTGGTCGTGTTCCTGTCCGTGCCCTGGATCCCGCTGAAGCTGGTCACCCTTGTGCTCTACGGCCTGGGCACGGCGCCGGTGTTCCCCCTGCTCATGGCCAGGGGCACCGCCCTGTACCCCGACCAGCCGGGAACCGTAAGCGGGGTTCTGTTCGGGTCGGTGTCCCTCGGGGGCATGGCTTTCCCCCTCCTGCTGGGTACGGTGGCTGCAACCCTCGGAATCCGCCTGACCTACATCCTGGTGGGGGTGATCATCCTCGGGGTTCTCTTGGCCCTGATCGGGACCCAGAAGTGGTGGGACCGGCTGGGCAAAACGCGGGGGCCCGCTGCTTAAGGTTTCGCCGTAACCACGCGCTCATCCCCGCTTCGCTTCACGAAACCGTCCCTCTCCATGCGGTTGAGCAGGGGGATGACGTATTTGCGGGACAGCCCGCTTCGCTCTTTGGTCCGGGCGATCGTCAAGATGCCGCCGACCTCCAGATCGGCGAGGCAGCTGCGGACCAGGTCCAGATAGACCTGCTTCTCGTAGTAGATGTCTCCGTCCAGGGCGACGGCCAGATCGGCTCGAACCAGGTTGCGCAGCTCGTTTCGGGCTCCCGAGATCTTGAGCTTGCTCAGCTCCAGCCCCAGGGTGCCACCTTCCTTCAGGTCCCGCAGCAGCTGCCTGCCCATGGGGGAAACCGGGGGCGCCTCCGCCCCTGCGGGAAAGAGGATGCCGCCGCGCAAGGAGAGCCCGCCCCCTTCGGCCAGCTTGGCCGCGACCAGCCGCAGCAGCGCTTGCGGTTCCTCCCGCAGTTTGGTGGCCAGCTCGTCGATCCGCACACCCCCGGGGGCTGCGGCCAGCTCCCGGATCCGCTTCTCCAGCCGATCTACGTACTCCATCGACGCGATCCAGCCGCCCAGCTCCACGGTGCTCCGTCGCAGCTCCGCGGACAGCTCCAGATTCTCGGCCTCCTCCGGCGCGACCGCACCCTCCAAGGCGAGCTTGAAGCCGCCCAAGTCCTCCGGGCTCAGCTCGGCCTTCAGGGTCGGCTCGAGCTCGGCGAGTCGGAGCCGCTGCTGCTTGCCGGTTTTCCCGAGCCACAGCACGTGCCCCCCGCCTAAAATGGTGCTGCCGCCGTGCTGGATCAGTACGACCGGCTGATTCCACCGCAGCGGAATTGCTCGGTTCAAACGGATGCGCAGCAGATTGCCCGCGGCAAAGCGGGTCAATCGGGCAATCTGATGCCCCGTGCCTGCGGCGATCTCCACCTCGGTGTCCCTCTTCAGAGCCGGCGCACCGTCACCGACCGCTGGCCGCACCACGCGTAATATGAGCTCTTTTACGACCCGGAAGGGACCTTCCCCCTCGCACAGCAGGTCCCCCCGGGCGATCTGCCCGCTGTCCAGGCCGCTCAGGTTGATCGCCACCCGGGAGGTCGGCTCGACCCGTTCACAGTCCTTGTAATAGGACTGGAGTCCCCGAATCCGCACCCGCCGGTTTTGAGGCAGCAGGAGCAGCTCCTGACCCCGCAAGAGCGCTCCGCCTCTCAAGCTTCCCGTGACGACCAGCCCGGACCCTTTGACGGTGAATGCCCGGTCCACGTACAGCTGGGCGACACCCCGGCTCCGGGACGGGGAACCCGCCGGCTGCCCGGGCACCGGCGGCGGCTCCGCCGGTTGGGGCCCCTGCGGGTGCTCCGGCTGCGCCAGCTCGCGGAGAATCAAATCCTTGAGCTCGTCGATGCCCTGTCCGCTGCGCGCCGAAACGGCGATAATGGGCGCCTGGGGATAGCCGAGCCGGCCGCACTCCCCGGCGACCTGTTCGCCGATCTGGGCGATCCTCTCGGCAGAGGCCAGGTCCGACTTGGTGATCACCGCTATCAGCCGGGGAACGCCCATCAGGCGCAGGACCCGGGTGTGGTCGGAGGACTGCTGCATCCAGCCGTCATCCGCGGCCACGGTCAGCAGTGCCAGGTCCAGGGACCAGGCCCCGGCCACCATGTTGCGGATGAAACGTTCATGACCGGGCACATCGATCACTCCCACCGGCTCCCCCTGCGGGGTGAAGAAGTGGGCGAATCCCAGATCGATGGTCAGACCTCGGCGTTTTTCTTCCGGCAGCCGGTCTGCGTTGATCCCGGTGAGAGCCTCGATCAGCAGGGTCTTGCCGTGATCCACATGTCCGGCGGTTCCGATCACGTGCATGCGGGTCTCCTCTCCGGCGGTGCGTCGTGGATTCTCACGATTCTCCGCCCAACAGCCGTTTCAGGGATTCCCCGACCGCCCGCACCTCCTCGGGCAGCAGGGTGGCCAGGTTGAGCTGGACCTTGCCCTCCACGATGGTTCCGATGACCGGCGGATCGATCGCCCGCAGGGCGGCCAGCAGTCGCTCCGGCTTCTCCTCCGTCTGCAGCTCGATCGAGAGGGAGGGAAAATGCTCGTCCGGGGCGCTTCCCCCTCCGGTGGTCACGGTCGAGTCTACCAGACGTGCCGTCTCCGGGGGCAGATCGGAGAGCAGGGATTCCCCCCGGGAGCGAAGCTCCTCAGCGGACAGGTTCAGCACGGCCTCCACCGGGGGCTCGGCGTCCCGGTTGAGCCGGGCCACCAGGGCTTCCTCCATCAGGGAGTAGATGGTCTTGCCCGGTCGAAACACCCGGTTGAGGGGGTGCGCCGCGAGAGTTCGGATGAGATCCCGTTTGCCCACGACGAAGCCTGCCTGGGGACCGCCCAGCACCTTGTCCCCCGAGAAGCTGACCAGATCGGCGCCCGAGCTCAGATAGTGGGAGACCGAGTGTTCTCCGGGGATGCGCTCCGTGGTCGTGCCGGAGCCCTGATCCACCACCAGGAGCGCGCCCTCGGGAAGACTCTGCGCCAGCTCGCGGATCCCGGGCCGGGCGGTAAACCCCCGGATGCGGAAGTTGGAGGCATGCACGGTCAGAACCATGGCGGTCTCCGGGTTGAACGCACGCGTGTAGTCCTCCAGCCGGGTGATGTTGGTCGTGCCCACCTCCACCATCCGGGCACCGGTCTGGGCCAGGATCTCGGGGATGCGGAAACCGCCTCCGATCTGTACCTGCTCTCCCCGTGATACGATCACCTCCCTGCCCTTGGCCAGGGCGGAGAGGATCAGAAACACCGCCGCCGCATTGTTGTTCACCATCAGGGCATCCTCGGCCCCGACCAGGAGGGCGAGCAGATCGGGAATGATCCCCTTGCGCTTGCCCCGTTTGCCCGTCTGCAGGTCGAACTCCAGGTTGGAGAAGCCGGTGTTGACCGCTTCGGCCGAGCGCCAGGCCGTTTTGGAGATGGGAGCCCGGCCCAGGTTGGTGTGCAGCATCACCCCCGTGGCGTTGATCAGGTGGTGAATCCGGCGCCTGGAGGTCTCCAGACAGCGTTCGGCCACGGCCCGGACAATCGCCTCGATTCCGGGAACGGCGCTTCCGCCCCGGACTTCCTCCCGAATCGCGTCGATCGTGTCCGCAGCCAAGCGGGTCACCAGGGGACGACTGAGACGGGGAAACCAATACTTGAGCTCTTCGACCTGGAGGAGCTTTTCGATCTGGGGCAGCCGGGAGAGGGATCGTGAGTCGGGTTTATTCATCTTCGATCGTTACGGGTCCGAGGTTCCGGAAGAGGCAGGAATCGAACCTGCCGTCGCCTGTTCAGACGACCAACGGTTTTGAAGACCGCGGGGACCACCAGATCCCATCAGCTTCCCTGCATACAAAGCACCGGTAACCAGGTCGCGCTGTTTTTACGCCGTCACCATAGTATGTAGCGGGCTCGCCCCGTGTCAACCTTCCACCTCGGCTCTGTCGAGCGACCGGTGTCACCCGCCGCCGATCGGCAGAAACAGCTGCACCGCGTCGCCTTGCCGGAGCACATAGCCGAGCCCCTGCTTCCGGCCGTTTGCATAGACCAGAATATAACGGTGATGGTCCGAGGGGATACCGAGCAGAGCGAGAAGTTCTCCTGCGGTGGTGCCTGCAGGTACCTCGATACGCCCCGTCTGAGCGGTCTCTTTTAGTTTGAGAATGGGGGAGTGCTCCAGAGTGATAGACACAGGTTGACCTACCGCTCTAGCCACACTCCCTCGTTTCCGTGTAGAACTGCAGCGTGGAAGGAACTACTTCGGTTTCCAGACCTTCCAGACTTTTCCAACCAGATCCGGTCCCGGCTTCAGCACCGGATCGCCGGGATGCCAGCCGGAGGGACAGACCTCCGCACCTTTGGTTTTTCGTACGTGCTGGAAGGCCTGCACCTGGCGGATCGTCTCGTCCAGATGCCTGCCAACCGGGGGAGTCAGGATCTCCATGGCCTGGACCACCCCGTCCGGGTCGATGATGAACCGACCCCGGATGTCCACCCCCGCGTTTTCATCGTACACGCCGTACACTTTACCGAGATGTCCCGCCCCGTCGGAGATCATGGGGAAGGGAATCCCGCCGTCCACCATCTTGGACAGCTCTTCCTCATCCCAGATCTTGTGGGTGAAGGTGCTGTCCACGCTTACCGAGAATACCTCACAGCCCAGTTTTTTCAGTTCTTCGTATCGATCAGCGACCGCTGATATTTCGGTCGGTCATACGAAGGTGAAGTCACCCGGATAGAAGCAGAGCAAGACCCACTTGCCCAGATAATCCGAGAGCTTCACGCTGGTAAACTTTCCCTGGTGATAGGCCGGTGCCTGGAAATCCGGCGCCTTGCCTCCTGCTTTGACCTGAACCATGCTTTCCTCCTTGGGCTGCTCCTCAGGCTTGGAGCTCTTTTCTTTGGGGGATGCACCAACCACACTTCCCGTCGGCCGTGCGCAGCCGACCTTTTCTTTATCCTGATCCATCGGCTTCTCCTCTCTCCACGCCCGATTATTTCACACTCGCGATCCGGCGTCAACAACAGGGAATCTAACACACAACAGGGAATCTTCAATCTTCCGGGTGCGAATGCTGGACACGATTTTTTCGAGAGTGTAGTTTCTCTCCTGGTAACATAAAATCCGTGCGCTGGTGTTATACTATTAGATAGCGCTGGAAAAGGATCCTTCTTGGCTATCGATGTTGAGGCTCTTTACAGGAAGTATGGGCCTATGGTGCTGAGGCGCTGTCGTCAGCTCCTGCAGAACGAGGACAAGGCCCTGGATGCGATGCAGGACACCTTCGTGCAGCTTCTGCGTCATGCGGAGAGGCTGACAGCGGACGCACCGTCCAGCTTGCTGTACCGGATCGCGACGAACACCTGTTTGAACATCCTGCGCGGTGATAAGCGCGGGCCCGTGAGCGGCAAGGAGGAGCTGTTGATGGAGATCGCGAGTTTCGATGAACACGAGGAGCGTTCGGTGACCCGGGCATTCCTCGATGAGCTGTTCAGCCGGGAGAAGGCATCCACCCGGACGATCGCGATGCTCCACTACGTCGACAGACTCACTCTGGAGGAGACCGCCGCGGAGGTTGGATTGTCGGTGTCCGGGGTGCGCAAGCGTCTGCGAGCCCTGCGTAGACGGGGTTTGGCCCTGGAGGGAGTGCAAACGTCATGAAGGATAACGGGATTCCCGATCTGTTCATCGAAAAACTGCTCCTCGACGAGCTTCCGCAGGACATGAAGGAGCGATTGCTGAAGGATCCTTCGGTTCGGCACAGGCTCGAGGAGCTGAAGGCGGAGAACCGGAGGATCCTGGCGGAGTATCCTCCGGAGGAAATGGCCAAGGCGATCAAAAACCGCGAGCGTTTGAGCCGGCGAACCGAGGAAGCGCAATCCGCCCGGGCTCGCCCGGAAGGCAAGCGCCTCAGCCGGCCGCGCCTCAGCCTATCGCGCCCGGCTGAGGGCGGTGCGCCGCTGAGACGGCTGAACTGGCCCCGGCTGGTGCCGGTGGCGAGCTTCGCCCTCCTGGTTCTGGTGGGCGGGTTGCTGTTGATCACCCGCGGACCTTCGTACTTCTCGCCCCAGGATCGAGCCGCGGAGACACGTCTCAAGGGCGGCGCTCCCCATCTGAACATCTACATGCAGACAGGTGCGGGCGCTCGGCTGCTGGAAGCGGGGGATCGGGTGACCGAGGGCACAACCCTGCAGGTCGGTTACGTTTCGGGGGCGAATGAATACGGGGTGATCGTTTCCATCGACGGAGGCGGGACGGTAACCCTTCATTTTCCGCTGTCCGCCGTGACCGGCCAGGCTTTGGAGGGGGAGGGGGAGGTGATGCTTCCCTATGCCTACATCCTGGACGACGCTCCGGATTTCGAGCGCTTTTTCTTCGTCGTTTCCGAGAAACCCTTCTCCGTGGAGACGGTGCTCGAGGCGGCGGAGACGCTTTCAGAAAATCCTGAAACTGCCAAAAGTCAACGCCTAAGGTTGCCCAGAAGACTGGAGCAGAGCTCGATACTGCTGTTGAAGTGAAGGTGAGAGAAATGATGAGACGGATATTAACGCTGCTGCTCGTTCTTGCGAGTGCCGTATCCCTATTTGCGAATCAGAGCCAGGGGGGCGGACTCCGGCGTTACGCCGTGTTTGTCGGGTCCAACGACGGAGGACACGAACGGGTACGCCTGCGCTATGCCGAAAGCGATGCCCGGGCCATGGCCGAAGTCATGCAGGAGCTGGGCGGGGTCGAGTTCAACGACAGCCTGGTGCTGTTGGACCCGACCTCCTACGATCTGGAAACCGCCCTTCTGATGATGAACAGACGCGTCCAGCAGGCCCATGCGGATGCGCGCAGGGTGGAGTTCCTGTTCTACTACTCCGGACATTCCGATGAGAGAGGGTTGCTTCTGGGCGAGGAGCGAGTGGCCTATTCGGATCTCAAAGATTCTATCGTGGATATCGAGGCGGATGTGAATATCGCCATCCTCGACTCCTGTTTCTCCGGCGCCTTTACCCGCCTCAAGGGAGGAACGCGTCAGCTTCCCTTCATGATCGACGAATCGATTCAAATGAAGGGTCACGCCTTCCTCACCTCCAGCTCCGCGGACGAGGCGGCCCAGGAATCGGATCACATCCAGGGCTCATACTTTACCCATTACATGATCGCGGCACTCCGGGGAGCGGCGGATTCGACCAGGGACGAGCAGGTTTCCCTGAACGAAGCCTACCACTACGCCTTCTCCGAGACCCTGGCCCGTACGGAGACTTCTCACGCAGGCGCCCAGCATCCCTCCTACAACATCCAGCTGACCGGCACCGGAGATCTGACCATGACGGATCTGCGGGTGGCCTCCTGCAGCATCGTCCTGGGCGAACAGGTCGATGGGCGCATCTACGTCCGCGGACCGATGGGGAATCTGGTCGCCGAGGTACGTAAGGTTCCGGGCACCGGCGTGGTACTGGCCCTGCCGGAGGGACGCTACTCCCTTACCCTGGACGCCGAAGGCCGCAGCTGGGTGACGAACGTAGCGCTGCGCTCCGGCGTGCGCAGGGAGCTCGAGCCGGCGGATTTCCAGCCGATCGGCAGAGAGCAGACCACCACCAGGGGGGATGCGCCGCCGCTGCCTCCGGTGGAGGAAGCCCCCCCGGATCAAGCCCCTTCGCCGGCGACCGGCGAGCAGCTGCCCGTCTCCTACGAACCTTTCGGCTTCACCGTGTTGCCCGGCGTACCGGCCGCACCGGCCAACCCCACCGTGTACAACCTCTCCCTCAATCTGCTGGTCGGCTCGGTCTACGGTATCAAGGGAGCCCAGCTGGGTACGATCATCAACATTACCGAGGATAAGCTTACCGGTATCCAGGCCTCCGGAGTCGGTAACATCATCGAGGGGGATCTGCTGGGAATACAGTACGCCGGGGTATTCAACATCATCTGCCGGGATACCACCGCGGCCCAGTGGGCCGGAGTGTTCAACGTCAACGAGGGCAATACCTCCTTTCTCCAGGCCGCCGGGGTATTCAACATGGTGGGAGGAACCTTTTCCGGTGTCCAGGCAGCCGGGGTGTTCAACACGGCCACCAAGGTGTCCGGAGCGCAGGTCGGGGTGGTCAACATCTCCGGGGATGTCAGCGGGACTCAGATCGGAATCGTGAACATCTCCAGCGGTGCAGTCCGGGGGGCTCAGGTGGGAATCGTGAACATATCGAGGGATCTGTACGGGATTCCGATCGGTTTGATAAATATCGTGGAAAACGGGATCTTCCGGACTTCAGGCTGGTACTCCGAGCAGGGCGTGGGTTACGTGGGATTCCAGATGGGCAGCCGCTATCTGTATACCCTCCTGTACGGAGGTATGGCCCTGGGTGACCGGCTCTCTCCCCTCTACACAGCCGCCCTCGGCTTCGGCCTGCATGTTCCGATTGGTCCGTTCTTCGTAAACGGGGACCTGAGCGCCAAGGCCAGCTGGACCGGGTGGAGCGAGAGCGAGCTGGCAGAAGCCTTCGATATGAGTGAGGTGTCTCCGTTCTGGCCTTCGGCCCGGTTGATGCTGGGCGTGCGGATCTTCGGTTTTATGGGCCTGTTCGGTGGGGTGATGCTGGATTCGACGGTTCCCGGATACACAGCGGCGACCGAACTGCACCAGGGATCCTCCTTCACCATGGAACTGTGGGGCACGTCCCTGCAGATCTATCCCAAGTTGTTTGCCGGGATCGAGTTCTAAAGACGGCTTGCTAAATTTGCGGCTTGACAATTCGCCTCAGGAGGGTGATTTTTATGGTAGATGAATCATTTCTCCCCGAGGCGAGTTTTGCTTTTTCTTCTGCTGTTCGGCCTCATCATACCGGCCTGGGCTCAGGAGACCGTGGAGGCCTACGTCATCCCCATTGAAGGGGAGATCGACAGGGCGCTGATGATCTTCATCCGCAGGGGTATCCAGGAGGCCGAGCGGGCCGGCGCTTCCACCATTATCTTCGAGATCGACACCTTCGGCGGGCGGGTCGACTCGGCTCTGCAGATCGCCACCCTGATCGGCGGACTGGATGAGATCGAGACCATCGCCTACGTACCGGCAAACCCGGAGGGCACCGGCGTCAGCTGGTCCGCCGGAGCCCTGATTTCTTTTTCCTGCGACCGGATCTACATGGCGCCGGGCACTTCGATGGGGGCGGCCGCTCCGGTCTACCAGACCCAGCAGGGGATGGAGATGGCCCCGGAGAAAACCGTGAGCGCCCTGCGGGCCCAGATGGCCGCCCTGGCCGAGAAGAACGGCTACCCCAAAGGCATAGCCCTGGCAATGGTGGACCTGGATGTGGAGCTGATCGAGGTCTACCTGAACGGAAAGCTCGAGGTCACCACATCCACGGACCTCCCGGATCTGGAGCGGCGGGCCCGGGAGCAGAACCTCACCCTGGAGAAGGGCAAGGTCATCTCCCCGCAGGGAAAGCTGTTGGCCCTGACCGCGGGGGAGATGGAACGCTACGGCGTATCGTCCGCCACGGTCGGAGATCTCGAGGCGTTGTACGAGCTCATCGGGATCCCCAGCGGCTCGGTTAAAAATCTCGAACCGAGCGCGCCGGACCGCATCGTATCGGTGATCACCGGAGCGGCTGTTACCAGCCTGCTGGTGCTGGTCGGGCTGGCCGCGCTGTACCTGGAGATAACCAGTCCCGGTTTCGGGGTTCCGGGAACGATCGCCATCATCGCCTTTCTGATCATCTTCCTGGGGGGGGCGCTGCTGGGCACGGTCGGATCCCTCGAGATCATCCTCTTTCTCCTCGGGGTCGTTCTCCTGATTGTCGAAATTTTCCTCATCCCCGGTTTCGGGGTCACCGGCGTCTCCGGAATCCTCCTGATGATCACCGCCCTGATACTCTCCCGGCAGGAGTTCGTCATCCCCCGAGTGCCCTGGCAGTGGGACATATTCTTGAGGAACCTGCGAAACGTCGGATTCGGCTTCGTGGGTTCGCTGGTTCTGTTGGTATTTCTCCTGCGGATCTTTCCCCGCACCCCGGGCTTGAAGCGGCTGATCCTGGAGAGCAACGAGGACCCGCTGGCCGGTTACACTGTTCAGAGCGCTGAAAGCTCGGCCCTGCTGACCGGCCGGCAGGGAAACGCGGTGACGGCGCTGCATCCTGCGGGCAAGGCCGACTTCGAGGGGGAGATTCTGGTCGTGGAAACGGACGGGGAGTTCATCGAGGCCGGTACGCCGGTGGAGGTCAGCGAGGTCAGCGGAAACAGAATCGTGGTTCGGAGAGCCTGACGGGGGTAGAGCTATGTGGTTGGCTATAGGCCTGGCTGCAGCCGGAGTTCTGGCTATCATACTGGAGGTATTCGTCCCCTCCGCCGGGATCATCGGAATCGCCGGACTGGGATCGATCATCGCCAGCATCGTAATCGCCTTCCAGCGGCTGGGCAATCTGATCGGCTCGGTCTACCTGGCCGTGGTCCTGGTTCTGGTGCCGGTGTTCATCGTACTGTATTTCAGGTTCTTTCCCCGTTCACCGGTCGGCCGCTGGCTGATCAGCCAGGATCGGCAGGATAAGGAGAAGGGCTACTCCTCCTTCACGCCGGAAAAGTACGTCGATCTGGTCGGGAAAGAGGGAACCAGCCTGACAATCCTGCGCCCGGTGGGCACGGTCCGAATCGACGGACAGAAGTTCAGCGCCGTGACCGGCGGAGAGTTTATCGAAAAAGACAAACCTGTCAAAGTGGTGAAAGTAGAGGGAAGCCGCGTCGTGGTGCGGCAAGGAGGATAACATGATCATCCTGTACGTGCTGGTTGCGATTGTTGCGATTGCCTTCATCGCTATATTCTTGAAATTTTTCGGGCTCTGGTTCCGCGCCCTGCTCTCCGGCGCCCATATCGGCATCGGCCGGCTGATCGGAATGTGGATTCGGCGGGTCAAGGGCCGCCTGATCGTGGACAGCCGCATCATGCTCACCAAGGCCGGGATCAAGGTGGATTCGGATCAGCTGGAGACCCACTATCTGGCCGGAGGGGACGTGATCCGGGTCAGCAAGGCCCTGATCGCGGCCAGCAAGGCCAACATCCCCCTGAACTTCCAACGGGCCACGGCCATTGATCTGGCCGGGCGGGATGTTCTGGAAGCGGTCAAGACCAGCGTCAATCCCAAGGTCATCGACTGTCCCAACCCGGAGAAGAGCCGGGGCACGATCGATGCGGTTGCCAAGGACGGCATCCAGCTGAAGGCCAAGGCGCGGGTCACGGTGCGGGCCAACATCGAGCGGCTGGTCGGGGGTGCTACCGAAGAGACGATCATCGCCCGGGTGGGCGAGGGTATCGTCACGACCATCGGCTCGGCTGAATCATACAAGCACGTGCTGGAGAATCCGGACAAGATCTCCAAGACGGTTCTGCAGAAGGGCCTGGATGCGGGGACCGCCTTCGAGATCCTTTCCATCGATATCGCCGACGTGGATGTGGGTGAGAATGTCGGAGCCAAGCTGCAGGCCGACCAGGCCGAGGCGGACAAACGGCGCTTCCAGGCCATCGCCGAGCAGCGCCGGGCCGCCGCTAAAGCCCGGGAGCAGGAGATGTCCGCCCTGGTGCGGGAGAACCGGGCCAAGGTGGTGCTGGCTGAGGCGGAGATTCCCAAAGCCATTGCCGAAGCCTTCCGCAGCGGCAATATGGGTATCATGGACTACTACCGCTTGAGGAACATCCAGGCTGATACCCAGATGCGGGAGAGCATCGGAGAAGAGGGCCAGGGGAAGCCGGAGGAGGAATAGAGCGTGCTTCGAGCCCAGGCGTTCGAAGGTTTGTTTACCCTTGTTCCGATCCTGCTGATTGCGGTGATCTCGATATTTCTTCGCGCCCGGGCTTCACGAAAGCGCAAACAGAGGGAAGAAGCCGCCCGGGGCACGCCAGCCCGAGGCGTACCGGCCCGGGGCGTACCGGCCCGGGGCGTGCCGGCCCAGGCTGCGGAGGGAACGCAACCGTCGGCTGCGACCCGGACGGAGGGTTCCGGATCCCGGCCTGCTCCTGCCCGGGGCACGCCAGCCCGGGGCGCTCCTGCACAAGCATCGGGGCGGCCGGTCCCCCCGCAGCAACCCCGCAGACCTCAGGTTCCCATTCGGGAGAGCTACGCCTATCCGCCTCCCCTGACTCTGAATGATACTGAGTACCCCGCAAACGCCGCGCCGCAGCGACAGGGTACCCCGGTTCCACGACCGGTGGTTCGACGTTCGGCGGAAAACCGGATGGCCGTTGATCGGATGGCCGCATTGCCGGACGGCACAGGCCGCGTTTTGCCGGACGGCATGAGCCGGATGGCCGTGTCAGGCAAACCGCAGGATCTGCGGGAACGGATGCAGGCCAGGGCGAGGCCGGTTCAGCCTGCCGCCAAAGCCGCAGCCGGGAAGGCCTATTCGATCACGGCCAGACTCGAAAGACTGCCGCCCCTGAAGCGAGCCGTGATCTGGGCCGAGATCCTCGGTCCTCCCGGCGGCCGGCAGTAGAAAAAACGACTTGTGTCGATTACTCCTATCGATTCCCGAAGGATAGAATCGCCGGAAGAATTACCAGCGCGCCGACGGTGGTGCTAATCAATGCCAGGGACACCAGGATCCCGAAGTAGAGAATCGGAAGAAACTGGGAAAAACACAGCACCAACAGGCCGGCCACCAACGACAGAGAGGTGAGCAGGATCGGGCGCCCCGTGGTCTTCAGGGTATGGGTGAGCACGATCGCCTTGTCCACCTTCCCGGTGTAGATACGGATCTGACGGCGGTAGCGGATGACCAGATGAATGGAATCGTCGATTCCCACGCCGATAGCAACGCTGGAGAACATCACGGTGACCACGTCGAAGGGCAGCTTCAGCAGCACCATGATTATGAAGTTCAACATGATTCCGATCAGCATGGGGATCAGGGTGAGCGCGCCCAGACGCAGCGACCGGAAGCCGACCGCGGTTACCAGAAAAATGAAGAACAACGATACGGCGACGGAGAACAGCTGGTCTCTGGCCAGGGTTTCGGAGATATAGAGCAGAGCCAGAGAACGGCCCCAAATCACCCTCTCGGATCCGACGGTGAGACTGGCTTCGACCAACCCCTCGATTTTCCTCATCAGCTTCTTGAACTCCGGTTCCATCATCATTGCCTTGGTCTCGGCGTTCCAGGTCCTCAAGAATATCGTGAAGCGGGTGAAGTCTTCATTGATAGGCCGAGCGGCCATGGATCGGCCGTACGGAGAGTTGGCCATAGCGGTCATATAACGGGATAGGAGAAGAATCGGGGAGCGGCTTTCCGGGATGGAGAACTCTCCGGTCAACTTCAGGTTCATGAGCTTGAGGTACTGGGTGAAAGAGAACACATAGCAGATATCCGGATCTTCCTGGAGCTCCATCTCGAAACGGGCAATCGTTTCGAGGACTTCGGGCTTGAGAAAGTAGTTCTTCTCACCTTCCGGGGCTTGGATGGTTATGTACACGTTGGAGTAGCCTCCGAATCGCTTTACGATTTCCTGGTTGTCTCTGATGACCCACTGTTTTTCCCGATAGTAACTCAGATAATCGGTCTGATAGGTGATGTTTTTCAAATTCAGGATGAAGAGCGCTGCGATCAGGACGACTGCGGCAAGAATGTAGAGGCGGTTGCGGATGACCCAGGCGCTCAATCGTTCCATGAACCGGGCAACCAAACCCTTCAGTACCCGGTCTCGCTCAGCTGCCCGGGGCGGCGGCAGCAGACTGAGAATTGCCGGAAAGAAGAATAGGGACAGCAGCGCACAGTAGACAATGCCGATGCTGGTCGACAGGCCGAACTCCTTGATCTGGGACAGGTTGGCCGAGGCCAGGCTGGAGAAGCCGATAATCGTGGTGAGGGCGGCCAGCAAGATGGTCTGGTTGATGTGTCCCACCGAACGGGCAATCCAGGTTTTATCCTCACCTTTGACTCTGGCCTCCCGGTAGTACTGGTTAAGTATGTGGATGCTGTAGGCGCTTCCCAGCGTGAGTACCAGGGGAGGCACCATGATGCTCACCACGGTGAGCTCGAATCCAAGCAAGTGCATTGTGCCGATGGTCCAGAGAGTACCCAGCCCGACTACTATCAGGGGCAGCGCCAGCGCACGCAGCGACCGAAAGCTCAAGTAGAGGATGGCGAGGATCACGATCACACTGAGTATCAGAAACTTGGGAACATCCGCCAGGAGCGCAGTCTTGGTCTTGTGCAGAAACACCGGTGCTCCGGTGATGTAGACCGTGTAATACTCCTCCAGGGTGGAGCGTAGGGCTTCCACTTTATCGAGGACTGCGCTGTAGTCCTTCTGAAGCTCTACGGGAAAGATCGCACACAGGGCACTCTGATCACCGGACAAAACCAAGTTCCTGGCAAGCGGATCGGACAGCAGGAGACTCTTGAACTCCTGGAGCTCCGCCTCGTTGCTCGGTGCCCGGCCGCCGGGGGCCGCAGTGACCGGATGCAGCCCTCGTGCGTCCCGCTCGAAGGTAAGGAAATTGAACGGATTGATGCTGCCTATGACAGTTTCTTCCGACTCCATCTCGCGAATGACCGAATCGAAGACCTGGAGAGCCTGGAGATCGAAGAGGTTGCGCCCCTCCACGGCGATCAGGATCTGCCCGGTATCATGGGTCGAGCTGTACCTGGCGATGTCCTCGATCACCTTGGTTTTCCGGGGGATCATATTGAAGATATCCGCGTCTACCTCGATGTGAAGGGCGGAATAGCCGAGCAGCAGAGAGAGGATTGCGGCAATCAGGATAACGATCCATGAATGGCGGACGGAAAAACTGACCAAACGATGCACAAACGGCTCTTTCATGGACGTTGCTCCCCGATAGTGGACCAAAACCTCACAGCTGTCAATCTTCCGCTTTTATCCGCGGTTCTCCTTGTTTGCCAAAACAGGCTATAATCGTTTGGACAACGTTAGCACTGCAGCGGAGGCAGCTTATGAATCCACAAGAGCGACGGATACTTTTTTTCTCCTCAGCCGCTCACTTCCTCACTCATTTTTACATGTTGGTATTCCCCGCTCTGGTGATGCCGATGAGCCGAGATCTGGGGCTGCCGCTTGCCGCCGTACTGAACATCAGTTTTTGGATGTATCTCCTCTACGGACTTCTGGCTCTAGGTTGGGGTTGGATCAGCGACCACCTGGGCCACAAGTGGGCTATGAATACGGGAATCATCCTGGCTGCCGGGGGGTTCGTGTTGGCCGGATTGGTTCGTTCCCTTCCCCTCATATCCGCCTCCTTCGCCCTGGTAGGAATCGGCTGCTCGGCCTATCATCCTGCGGGGTTGGCCCTGGTGTCTCAGGGAATCCGGAAACGGGGCAGGGCCATGGGGATCAACGGAGTCTGGGGCAATGTCGGGATGGCCGGTGCGCCCTTCGTTTCGGGATTGCTGACCTATTTCATCGGCTGGAGCCGGGGTGTGGTGATTCTGGGCGCAGCGGGTTTGCTGGTCGGTATCGCCGGACTATTGACGCCTTTCTCCATTGAGAGGGGAACCGAGGTCAAGAAGGTGGAGAGGTTGGACTCCGGGACCGCCGTGCGTCTGTTCGTGGTTTTCTGCGCCGGGGTGCTGTTTGCCGGACTGATGTACAGGAGCTTCACGTTGATCCTGCCGGCTTTCCTCGAATCCCGACTCGGTGGTGTGACTCAGAGTCTCCGCAACATCGTCACCCGGCGATTTTCCTCCGTAGAGGATCTCCCGGCCTTCCAAACCCTGGTGGCTACCCTCATCGCCACCGGTGTCTATGTGCTGGGGATTTTCGGGCAGGCCCTCGGCGGTCGAGTGGCGGATCGCCGCAGCCTCAAATGGTCTTACTTCATCTTCTACTGCGCCGCCCTGCCCTTTGTCCTGGCCTCGGCTTTTCTGGAAAATGCCCTGTTGATTCCGGCGGCGGGGATGTTCGTACTTTTCGCAGTTGGGATGCAACCCATTGAAAACAGCCTGCTCGCCTTTCTGACTCCCGTGCGCTGGCGCTCGATGAGCTACGGAATCAAGTTCACGCTGACCTTCGGCGCAGGTTCTTTTGCCGTGAAGATCGTTAGTGCGGTGCAGAGCAGCTACGGAATCAGCAGCGTCATCATTCTGGTAGCCGGTTTCCTGGCGATGGTAATCCTCTGTGTCGGTGTGTTTCTGCTGCTGAGTCGGGGTCAAGAGATCCGCCATTGAAGGCACTGCAGGCCGGGTGGCATTGACGGAGAAAGATCGGTTATAATACGAGAAGGCTGTTGCGTCGATGAACCCAAAACTCATGGTGTTGCTGCTTCTGATTTCGATCCCCACTGCTGTTTTCTGTCTGGATTTTACCGTTGACTACGTTTATGGAACAGTCGAGGTGCAGACGGACAGTCGCTGGCAGCCTGCTGAGATAGGAACGGCTGTTTCCGGAGACTCATCGCTGCGTGTCGGTCCCGGGGCGGTAGCCGAACTGTCCTCCGGGAGCATACGGATCACCATCGGCGAAGCGGGTACGTACTTCGTGTCCGAGCTGACAAGCAGCTCCCGCCAGGTTTCTTCCTGGGGCATAGTGCAAATGGTTCGAAGCAAAATCCGCAACCTCTTCCGGGGCCTTCCGCAAAATGAGAGCAGTGCCATGGGTATCCGCGCCGGGACGGCAGAGGGGACGGAGGATATCGGCTTCGATTGGATGGATGAGGAGGAGGAAGCGGCGGATGAGGGTAAGTCCCTGCTGGAAGAGGAGCGATACGAGGAGGCGGTCGAGTACTTCAAGGAGGCCCTCGAGCTGACGGACGAGCGCAGCCGTTCTCTGTACCTCTTCTACATAGGGTATGCCTACGCCATGGCCGGCAGGACCGGGCTGTCCCTGCGCTATTTGAATGAGAGCGAGCCCTCCCATCTGACGGCTCACTACGGCGACTACGTGCTGCTCAAGGGACAGTTGCTCCTGGAGGGGCAGGCCTACCAGGCTGCCCTGGAGCTGTTTGATCCGTTTCTGCAACGTTTCCCGGATCACGAGAATAGTCAAACCATCTGCTTCCTGTCGGCGTTCTGCAACCAACAGCTGGGACGGAAGGCTGAGGCTGAGGTGATGCTTCGGAAGGCGTACACCCTCGACCCGTCGTCGGAAATCGGCCGGAGAGCCGAATCGATGCTGGATTCCCTGTAATTCCGGGCAACGGTTGCCCGACGGTGAATTCCACAAGTACGGGGGAGATGACTCTTTGAAGAAGATTTTGATAGTTGATGACGATCCCGATCTTCAGGAGGGACAGAAGGTCTTTCTGGAAGGTCAAGGTTATGAGGTGCTGACGGCCGGTGGGGCGGGGGAGGGTTTGGAAGTCCTGAAACGGGAGATCCCAAACCTGATTCTGGTCGATCTGATGATGGAACACTACGACGCCGGATTCGTGTTCTGCGCCAAGGTGCGGGAGAACCCGGATCTGGCTGATGTTCCGATCATCATGCAGACCGGCGCTCGCGACAAGTTGGGCTTCACTCCCGAATCTTACGACGAGAAAGCCCGAAGCTGGATGAAAGCCGACCAGATCCTCACAAAACCGGTACCGCTGGAGGATCTGCTGAAAACAATCCAACAGTACCTGGTGGGGTGAAGCTCATGGAAGAAACCTTGAGGGTCCTCGTCGTGGACGATGAGGAAGGCATGCGGGAAGGTATGCGTCGGGTACTGGAGAGAAACAGCTATCAGGTGGATCTGGCCGAAAACGGTGAGGAAGCAATCAAGCTCCTCAAGGCCAACTCCTACGATCTGGCTCTAATCGATTTGAAGATGCCCGGAATCGACGGTTTCGAGGTGACCCGCTACATAAACGAGAGCCTCGGGCGGCAGACCGTGATCGTTATCGTCTCCGCCCTGGCCACGGTTGAGGCAGCCATGGAAGTCACGCGCCAGGGTGCCTTCGACTTCCTGGTAAAACCCTTTGTCCCAAAAGATTTGAAACAGGTTGTGGATCGGGCGGTCAGGCAGCGCAGATTGATTCTCGAACGGGAGAAGTACCTGACAGAGCTGGCCAGCGAACGCAACCTGTCCCGCCAGCTGATCAACTCGATGCACGAGGGCGTTATCGTTCTGAATATCAACCGCGAGCCGGTGTTGATGAACCCGAAGGCGGAGAGTTTTCTCTCGGTTCGCTACCACCCGCTGTTGACCCTGAAGGAGCTCTCCCTGAGTGAGGAAATTCAGAAAAATATCGCTGAGATTCTCGATTCCGAATCTCCCCGGGACGAGGTGAAAATCCGCTGGGAACAGATGGGGGAACGGATGCTGGAGGTTCGGGTGAATCCCTATCTGCGGGACGGGGAAAATGCAGGAGCTATTGTCATTCTGGACGATGTCACCCGGCAATGGCAGGTGGAGCAGGACAAGATCCGCTTCATATCGATGGTGGCTCATGAGCTGAAAAGTCCGATTGCCGCGATCATCAACTATATCAACATCATCTTGACCGGGATGTTTGACAATCAGGTGGAGAAAATCCACGAAATGATGGAACGCAGCAAGATCCGGGGAGAAGCTCTTCTGGACCTGATTCGGGATCTGCTGTTCCTCAATCAGAGTGACGCGGGCAAGGTCGAAAAATCGATCGAAAGGCTCGAGCTCAAGACGATTCTTCGGGACCAGCTGGAATTTTTTCAAACTCAGGCCGATCGCTCCGGCATAACCTTGACCCTGGAAACGGCGGACGGGGAGTATCCGGTCCGAATGGATCGGAAGGACCTGGATCGCATCTACATGAACCTGATTTCAAACGGAATCAAGTACAACCGGGAGAGGGGGAAGCTCACGCTCGTCATGCAGCAGGACGACGCGTCGGTGGTCGTGAAGGTCTGCGATACGGGGATCGGGATGAGTGAAGAGGAGATGAAGGGCCTGTTCGAAGAGTTCTACAGGGTCAAGAATCCCCATACCTCCGGCATCCCCGGTACCGGCCTGGGATTGGCCACGGTAAAGCGGATCATCGGCGAGTACAACGGATCGATCCAGGTTGACTCCGAGCTCGGCAAGGGCAGTACTTTTACAGTGACTGTCCCCCGCGCTTAGCTCGTCTGCGACTCGCCGCTCCCGATCTCCCGGCTATTCGCCGGCTATCCCTGTTGAAGGGCGAGCCGGGGCATCCTGCCTCTGGACATGCTTTTGCTTCCGCCTCGTTGATCGATGGTTTGCTGCATGATGGAGCGGATCTTGCGGCTCATTTCCGTCGCCTCTCGCTTCGGGGATCGGTCCTCTGTTCCATCGGGATAAACAGGTTCTCCGACCACGACGGTAACCCGAGGGGGAATGCGGAGGGTGCGGCCGGCGAAGTGAAAGGATTCCCGCCCCAGCCAGCGCCGCCGATTGAGAACCGTGGTTATCGGCACGACGGGCAGCCGCAGCCGGCAGGCCAGGTAGAAGGCTCCCAGCCGGAATTCCTCGATCTCTTGATTCCAGAGGTAGCATTCCCCCTCGGGAAAGACGTGCACGAAGGGCAGATCCCGGAGGTCCGTGCGTAGCGCAGTCTCCAGGATCCGTACGGCACCGGAGCTGGCGGGTATCGGGATGGCTCCGAGCAGGCGCACAAAGGTGCCGAGCAGCGGGATGCAGGCGGTCTCCTCCAGCATGGTAAAATAGGTACGCCGAGGCCGAAGCACGTGGGCGATGATTCCCGGGTCCAGCACCAGGGTATGATTGCTCACCAACAAACCGGAGGTTACCCGCTTCAGCCGCTCTCTTTCTTCGATTCTCAGGCGGAAGATCAGCCGGTTCACCAGAAGTACCGCCAGAAGGGTGAAGTGAAACATCAATTTGGCCGGGATAAAGGAGGAGCCGTAGGCTGAGATTCTGTTTCCTCTTTTATATGCCATGGCTATTTGAAGACTCTTCCCTTCCACTCGATCCCCAGGTTTGTGGCTGCCCTGCCGAAGCTCTTCCAGGCCATGTAGAGCAGATGCACAAAAGTCAGGGGGTAGAGCAGAGGCACCCACCACTTTTGACCGCGGTCGTAGAGCGTCAGCGACCAGGCCAGAACAAAGGTAAGCACACTGAAGACCGAGAAGCGGAGCAGGGGATTGCCCGTGTGCATCTCGATAGGAACCAGAACCAGGGGGAGCACGATGAACGCCACCAGGACGGAGGCCACCGAGGCGAAAAAAACCGGCTGGTTCTTGAAGAAATCATAGATGTTCTTGCCGATTCCCTCGAAGGAGTTCCGGTATCCTTGGTACATCCGGCAGCTCACGTGTTCGCGGATGTCGAGGAACACAGTCCGAAATCCGGCCTTCTTCACCGCCCGGGCCACGAACACATCCTCGCTGATCTGCTCGGCTACCGAGGAATACCCGCCAATCGCTTCGAAAGTGCTCCGCCGGAACATCACCATTTGGCCCACGGCCATGGTGAGCATGCTGGAATTGGATCGGGGAATGAGCCAAAACGGCATGACGATCGCGCTCATGATATAGGTGGTGGGAACGATGAGCGCCTCGCCGAATGATTGCAGTTCCTGTTGGACGTAGCCGGAGAGAAAATCGGCGGTGTGTTCAACGATGTTGGTGACGGCCCAGGCCAGGCTTTCGTGGGAGTGAACCGTATCGGCATCGGTAAACAGCAGATAGTCTCCGCTGGCGTAGTGGGAGAGCAGCTGCATGGCATGGGTTTTGCCGCACCAACCCCGAGGCAGAGGGGTGCCTCTGACCGCCTGCAGGCGGCAGGGGAAACGGCGGGCGTACTCGGCAATGATCTGCCAGGTCCGATCTTCCGAGCAGTCGTCCAGCACGATGATTTCGTAACTTGGATAGCTCTGATCCAGCAGGGAATCCAGGCAGCGGCGGATGTTCGCCTCCTCGTTACGGGCCGGGATGAGCACCGACACCTTACCGCGATCCGTCGCTATGGGTTTATAGCCGCTCGAACGCAGCCAGAGGATATTGGCCAGTGACAAACACAGGATGGCCAGAGTTCCGAGAGCTGTCAGGAGGTGAAGGAGGAAAATGATTCGGAAGGAGAGGAAGGGCAACATTTAATACCTAGTCATCCTATGCATAGATTGACTATGTAAATTTAGTACGGATCGCTCCCCCTTGTCAACATCCGTGGGGGCGCCGGGGGCGCCGTGTCACGGCAGCGCCGGGGGCGCTATTCCTTGTGCTTGTTCTCCAGCTGCTCGATTTTGCGCTTCAGAGCGTTGATCTCCGTGGTTACCCACTTGCGCTGGCGGCTGATCTGCCGGTGGGTGTATAAAGTGCGCAGCACCGTAATCGGTATGTAGGAGAAGAGGGCGATCAGGATCTTGTTGGCCATGGAGATGAAATCCCGTTCATGGGTCTCCGGATCCAGGCCGATCCAGGCGAATTTGAAAAAGTCCAGTCGAATCCCCTGGGTTATGAAGTCTGAGACTCGAATCAGCAGCGGCGGAAAGAGTCGAATCAGAAAAACCCCGCCTACCAGGAGCACTGCCACGATGTTGAAAACCGCCAGGACCCGTATGTACATCTTCTTGAACTGGCTGGCTTTCAATCCCCGAGCGATGAGCAGGAGGATCCAGCAGAGAACTATCAGGATGTCGTACACAGCCAGCCCGATCAGATCCAGGCGTATCACCTGAATCCGCTGCCAGCCTGCCAGGGCAAGCAGCAGAAAATAGCTGCTTGGTGAAGCGATGAGGTAGAAACGCTTTCCCGTATAGTCTTCCAGGCGGGAACGATCCGACCAGGTCAGATAGGTCCAAACCGACCAGGCGATTGTCAGGATAGCTGTACCGATATAGAGGGCCATTTCCATGACGTGTTTTCCCCGCTATGATAATCTTTAGTGTAATGGAAAAGGAGCGCATTTGCCATCTCGGTTTGCTTTTTGAACAAAATTTGGTATCTTTAGGTAAGCATACTATATAGTAAAATTACTATATTATAAATGACTTGGAATGAGGAGGAGCGACTATGGCGATGATCAGTGACAAGGATAAGAAGGCAGTCGGCGATCGGCTATCCAAATTGACAGGTCCGGTCAAGCTGGTTATTTTCACTCAGGAGATGGAGTGCCAGTTCTGCAAGGAAACCCGGGAATTGGCCGAAGAGGTGGCCGCCCTCTCCGACAAGATCTCCGTCGAGGTAAAAGACTTCTTGAAGGCGGATGCCGAAGCCAAGAAGCTCGGCGTCGACAAGATCCCCGCCATCGCAGTGTTGGGCGACGGAGACAAGGACTATGGGATTCGCTTCTATGGAATCCCGGCCGGCTACGAGTTCATGTCTCTTTTAGAGAGTATCGAGATCGTCTCCAAGGGTGAGTCCGGCCTTTCAGCGAACGGAAAGGAGAAGATCAAGGGATTGGGCAAGCCGGTGCACCTGCAGGTGTTCGTCACCCCGACATGCCCTTACTGCCCCCGGGCGGTGGTGCAGGCCTTCCGCCTGGCCGTGGAGTCTCCCAACGTCACAGCCTCCATGGTGGAAGCTACCGAGTTCCCCCACCTGGCCAACAAGTACCAGGTATCCGGTGTGCCCCACACGGTGATCGGAGACAGCCCCCAGCCCATGATCGGCGCCTACCCCGAGGCTGCCGCTCTGGATCTGATCCTCAACGCCGTGGCTTGAGGGTACCGCCGGCCGTTCCGCCTGCCCGGCATCACCGACGCGGCGGTTTTGACGTCCGCCTAACCCGGCGGTACTTGCGTTTTTTTCGCCGCTGGAACATTGACAGGACGATAAAAGCGGGGTATAAATTTCGTGCAGTCCGGGAGTGTGACAGCTCGTCCTGCTTCCGGGAGCGAGGGCGATTAACTCAGTGGGAGAGTGCTACCTTCACACGGTAGAAGTCACTGGTTC
>CAZPQC010000018.1:0-41478 GCA_964588525.1 uncultured Spirochaetaceae bacterium | reverse complement strand
CTTGAACCCGAGCAGGGTGATGGCCGTCTGCAGGCTCTTGATCTCCCGCTGCCGGCCGTACATTGCCGAGTTGGCGATCTTCAGTACCTTGGCGGTCAGGCTTGGATCCACTCTTATGATGTTCTCCAAATCCTTGAAGGAGATGTCCAGCTTGTCTTCGGTAATGGAGAGGATCTTGACGGCCACATCTGGGATGATGGGCATCGATTTCAGGTATTGTTCGAATCCCTCGCTCATGGCATTTACTCCCATTACTCGTTTTCCCCTACTATATATACCTCGTTCATCACGGCGAATCCAGCATTTGCCTCCTAGAGGCTGTAGCGCAGGGATCTCCGTTTTTCGTGACGTTCCAGGGCCAGTTCGATCAGGCGGTCGAGAAGCTCGGGGTAGGGGACACCGGCGGCCTCGCACATCTTGGGATACATGCTGATGTTGGTGAATCCGGGAATGGTGTTGATCTCATTGAGGAGGATTCGGTCGCCTGCTCTTTCCACGAAGAAATCGACCCGGGCCATGCCGGAACACTCCACGGCCTGAAAGGCGGCCACGGCGATCTTTCGGATCTCACGGCCGAGGGGAACGGGAAGATTAGCGGGCAGCTTCAGCTCCGCACCTTCAGGATCGATGTACTTGGCCTCGTAGCTGTAAAACTCGTGGGTCGGCAGGATTTCGCCGGGGGTGAAGGCTTGCGCCGACTCGTTACCCAGCACGGCGCATTCAATCTCCCGGGCGTCGACGGCCGGCTCCACCATGACCTTTACATCGTAACGAAGCGCCTCGGCTATCGCGCCTTGAAGCTCATCCCGGCCGTGCACCTTGGTGATCCCCACCGAGGATCCGGCCGTTACCGGTTTCACGAACACCGGCAGGGGGAAGCGCTCCAATGCCGCCGCTGCGCTCCCGGCCGATCCGTCCCGCAGCACCACAAAATCCACGACGGGCAGCCCGGATTGCCGCCAAACCTCTTTGGTCTTCTGTTTGTCCATGGCCAGGGAGCTTCCCAGCACGCCGGAGCCGACGTAGGCAATGTCCGCCATCTCCAGCAACCCCTGAACAGTTCCGTCTTCGCCGAAGGTGCCGTGGAGAACCGGGAACACGACGTCCGCGTCGATGGTCCCGGAAGGTGTGCCGAGACCCTGGCCCGGAACGACCGCCACCGGCTCGGCTCCCGGCACCACCTCGAGCCTCTCTCCGTAGTCGGCGCGCTGAAAGCGCGGCTCCCGCTGAAGGTGCCATCGGCCCGCCTTGTCGATCCCGATCAGCACCTGCCTGTATTCATTCGGATCGAGGTTCCTGGAAACCGAGGCGGCGGAACGGCAGGAGACCTCGTGCTCGCCGGATCGGCCGCCGTAGAGGATGCAAACGGTACGTAGTCCCATGCGAGTACTATAGGGTATTCCGTTGCCCTTGGCGAGGGGTAGGCGCCCCGGCTGTTGAGTGGGAAAGCAGGCCTTTGCCTATCGGGTTGCTGGCAGCCGCAGCGTGCCGGCCGGAAATACGAGGGGAAGACGGAAGTGCTCGGCCGCGTTTCCACGGTCGTGCACGTACCGCACCAGCAGGTTGCAGGGGATATACAGGTCTTCACCGTTCAGTTCGGCGCTGCTTTCCGTGAGAGGAATGGTCAGGAGCACCCTGCCGCCGGCGCGCAGCGTTCCCAAAGGCGCCTGCCAGCGGGAGGCGGAATAACCGCTGAAACGGGCCAGCACCTCCACCTGCTCTACGGCAGCGCCGGAGGTGTTTGTAAGGGCGATGCGCAGCTCCTGCTTTCCCCCGCCGGCCGCCAATCCGCCCTCGACGATGCGGGCTGCCAACAGGCTCTCCGCAACGCGAATCTGCAGCAAGGCGTTGCGCCGTTCACTCAGTTCTCTGATCGCTTCGGGATAACGGGGATCTACCGGGTCGAGGTTGCGCAGTTCCCGATAGAGGCTCAAGCTGCGGTTGTAGGCCGCCTCCGCCTCGGCATAACGGATCTCATTTTCCAGCTGCCGGGCCAGCTCGGCCAGCAATCCGGCCTGTTTTGCCCGCAGGCGCTCCGCCAGGTCTGTGACTACCGGCTCATCGCTGCCGCTGCGGCGAAAAAAGGCGGCCTGGAGGTACAGCGCCCTCTCCAGACAGAGGCGAACAATCTCGTTCTGGTGCGACTCCATGGATTCGGAGCTCCGGAACGCTGCGGCCAGAGCGCCGTCGATCGATTGATCCCCCTGCGAACCGGCCGGAACGTCCTCGACGAATTTCAAGATTCGATTTCCGAGAGGATCGAGGATGTAGAAGTATCGGCCTCCGTCCCCGCCTCCTCGGCCCGCGGCCAGGCGGTAGAAGGCGGGCAGAGCCTGGCGAAAGCCGGCGCTGAACTGGGAAAGCCGCCAGCGCACCGAGCCGTCGGCATCGAAACACCAGAGCTCTCCGGCGGTTCCCAGGAAAAACCCCCCGTCCGTTCGGACCTGAAACACCTGGGGGAAGAGCAGGGTTCCACCGGAGATATCCGGTGTGACGGCGAACAGCTCCTCGCCGCTCGGATCGAGCGCCCTGGCTTGCCGGGCGGCCAGATCATAGACCCACAGACGATTTTCCTCGTCGATGCTCAAACCCGTCGTGAAAGCGGCCGGCAGGGCGATCTCCCGGCGGGTGAGGCCGTTTGCCCTGCGGGTGAAGATGCTCAGGTGCCTCCCGTCTGAGAGCACGACTCCTCCGCGCCGCAGACTCTCCGCTTCCAGCGCCTGGAGGAATTCCGTTTCGAAACGTTCGGGATCGCTGCCGTCGCGATGCAGCAGGTCGAGCGTTCCGGCTTGAGCATCGTAGATGATCGGTTCGGACAGCGGATTGAGCAGCAATCGGGACGGAACAACTCCCTCGGCCAGTTGTGGCAGGGAGATCAGATCCTGGACGGTCCGGGTCGTCATCTCCAGATTGACGCCCAGAGAGACAACCCGATCGGAAAACAGCAGAACCGGCCCGCCCGCCGTCCAGGCGATGTCCAGAGGTTCCAGAGAGCCGGAATCACCCCACAGCAGGGAAAGGGTGCCGAGATCCACGATTCCCGCCAGGCGGGGTGCGGCCTGCGTTCCCGTGTTGTCGCCGCTTTGCTGGGCTCCCAGGGGGAGGGTCGAGAGAAACAATGGGATTAGTAGAATCGAAAGCGGCCGCCGCGCTCTCACCGTTTCCCGCCCATTTTTTCGAGGATCTCCCGGGCCGCCTGCGCCTCCAGCCAGGGCATCGGACCGCCGGCGTAGATGATGCTCCGCTCGTGGCCCTTGCCCAGAAGCAGCACGGTGTCACCCTTGTGTGCCAAGGTGAAGGCCCGGGTGATGGCTTCACGCCGGTCGGGGATGAGGAACAAATCTGCTTCCTTACCGCAGCCGGCGGCGATCTGCTCGAGGATGGCGGAGGGTTCCTCACCCCGGGGGTCCTCGTCGGTGAGGATCACGACGTCGCAGTAGCGGGCCGCCAGCTCGCCCTGCAGGGGGCGTTTGGCCAGGTCCCTCTCCCCGGCGGATCCGAACACGGCGATCAGGCGACCCTCGGTATGGGTCCGGACCAGGGGAAGCAGCCTGGCAAAGGCTTGGGGGGTGTGGGCGTAGTCCACGATCACCCGGAAGGGTTGGCCGCTTTCGATCGACTCCATCCTTCCGGGCACTCCCCGAAGTGCGGGGATCGCTGAGGCCAAATCCGACAGCCGGACCGAGTTGAGACGGAGTACTGTCAGGGCGGCGGCCAGGAGGTTCTCCAGGTTATAGCTGCCTGGAAGGTTGAGCCGGGCCGGGAGCTCCTCACCGGCGTAATGGAGGGTGAACAGCGAACCGGCCAGATCGGAGTGAGCGGCCTCGGCCCACAGATCCGCTTCCGGGTTTTCCAGTCCGTAGCGAAGCACCGGAGCGCCGGACTGATCGACCAGGTACTGGCAGCTCGGATCGTTGAGGTTGGCCACCCCGAAGCCGTGTTCGGGAAGGGCGCGAAACAGATTGGCCTTGTCCGATCGATATTTTTCAAAGCTTCCGTGGAACTCGAGGTGTTCGTGGCTGATGTTCGTACACACCCCGGCCGCAAATTGAACGGCGCGGAGGCGGCCCGTTTCAGCGGCCAGCCCGTGGGAGGTGGCCTCGATAACGGCGTACTCGTTCGCCGCATCGACCATCCGGCGCAGCAGACGCTGGATGTCGGGGGCTTCCGGAGTCGACTGTCGAAGGGTGTTTTCGATGACCCGATCCTCTGTCTGCATCTGGACCGTAGAGATGAAGCCGTTGGCTTTGCCCAGGGCTTTCAGCAACTGGTGGATCAGCCACACGGTCGTACTCTTGCCGTCGGTGCCGGTCACGCCGACGACCGACAGCTCCCGGGAAGGGTATTCGTAGAAGGCGGCGGACAGAGCGGACATACCCTGCCTGGAGTCGGGTACCTGCAGATAGGTGACCCCGTCCCGATAGGTGCCGAGCTCATCCTGGTGCAGCACCGCCGCCGCGCCGCGGCGGATCGCCTGGTCGACGAAGCGGTGGCCGTCGGTGTGAAGACCCGGAAGAGCCGAAAACAGATACCCCGCCTCGACGTGCCGGGAGTCGTAGGTCAGGCCGCGGATGGGGGTCTCCGGGCTGCCCCGCAGGCGCAGCTTCTCTCCCAGAGCGGGCAGCAGGTTGGCAAGGGTGACCGGGGATTTTCTCTCGGACTTCGGCATGCTGTTCTGTGAGCCCCTCGGAATCGACTATAACCCTGGAAGCCCTCCGTGGTATAGTGGGTTGCCTCATGAGCCCGACCTACGAAGGCTTTATCGTTCATTCTTATGCCCGCAGCAGGAAGGGGCGGACCGCCCTGTACCTGGTCGGCCGCCTGGCCGACGGGTCGACCTTCGCCGTGGTGGAAAACCGCTATCGGCCCAATTTCTACGTCCGTGAATCAGATGCCGCTGCGGTAGAGCGGATCATCGCCTCCATGTCTGCGGCGGGCGAGCTGCGCGCCGCCGGGGATGCGGGGCTGGCACAAAGCTCTCTGAGCACGATGGACGGTGAGGGCTGCCGCCAGGTCGTCTGTGCAACCCAGGAGGTAAAGCGGCAGGCTCGCGATGCCCTGCAGCTGCTCGGTACCCGCACCTACGAGGCGGATCTCCGGGTGGCGGATCAATTCCGCCTGGAGCGGCAGATCCACGGCCCGGTATGCATACGGGGGGAGGCCAAAACGGGGCGCTACGTGAAGCGGGTGTTCGTGGATCCCGAGGTCGAAGCGGGGGATTGGCAGCCGCTGCTTTCCGTACTGTCCATCGATATCGAGACGGACGTGCGAACTCAAACGGTGCGGGCCGTCGCCCTGAGCCATCAGGATCCTTTTCGGGGCTCCACCGCCGCGGAGGAGGGGGTGCTGTTCCTCGGTCCCGAGCTTCACAGCTCCGGGGTGCAATGCTTCAGCGACGAGAAGGCGCTGCTCCAGGCCTTTCGGGATCGGCTCGCGGCCCTGGATCCCGACGTCATTACCGGCTGGAACATCATCGACTTCGACCTTCAGGTTCTCTCCGATCGCTTCCGGCGCTATCGTCTTCCCTTCACTCTCGGCCGTTCCAGGGAAGCGGCGGTGTACCTGCCCCAGAGCGAGGGTAGGGGAAGCCGGGTGATCGTTCCGGGAAGGCAGGTGTGGGACGGCGTGCGCATCGTGCGGGCCTCCCCGGATGCCTTCGAGGACTACAGCCTGGAGACGGTCGCCGGGGCCATCCTGGGCTACGGCAAACGAATCGAGGTCCGGGAGGGGGAGGACCGGATCGGGGCGATCGAGCGGCTGTACCGGGAGGAGCCGGAAGAGCTCTGCGCTTACTGTCTGGAAGACGCCCGGCTGGTGCACCGGATCATGGGCAGGACCGGGTTGTTCGAGCTCACCCTGCGGCGCTGCGTCCTGATAGGGGTGGCTCCGGATCTGGCCTGGACGAGCATCGCCTCCTTCGAGCACCTGTATACCGAGGCCCTGCACCAACGCGGGATCGTGGCACCCACCTTCGGGGTGGATCCCCTGCCCATGGAGGGAGCCCCCGGCGGCATCATTCTGGCCCCGCGACCGGGGGTGTTCGACGAGGTGCTGGTTTTCGACTTCCAGAGCCTGTACCCGTCGATCATCCGCACCTTCAACATCGATCCGTTGAGCTACGCCGGCCAGCGCCGCGGGGGTGAGCCGACCGGAGGTTCGACGGCTCAGGAACAGCCGATCCGGGCGCCCAACGGAGCTGTGTTTCGCCGACAGCCCGGCATATTGCCCGAGCTTCTAGACCGTTTTTTCGAGCGCCGTGCCGAAGCCCAGGCCAAAGGAGACGCGGTAGCTTCCTTCGTATACAAGATCATCATGAACTCCTTCTACGGGGTGCTCGGCGCCCGGGGCTGCCGCTTTGCCGGATCCGATCTGGCCGGGGCCATCACCAGTTTCGGGCAGCGAATCCTGGGCTGGTGCAAGGATTTCCTCGAAGATCTCGGCTACACGGTCCTGTACGGGGATACGGATTCTCTGTTTGTAACGGTCCCGGCGGGGGCTGTAGTGGCGGGGGCTGCAGCGGCGGGGCCTGCAGCGGCGAAAGCCCCCCGGACAGCCGCCCCGGCGCTCTTGCTGGACGGTCAGGAGATCTGCAGCCGGGTGAACCGGGCCCTGGAAGGGTATCTGGTCGATACCTACGGGGTCGAACCCCGGCTTACCCTGAGATTCGAAAAGCGCTACAGTCGCTTCTTCCTGCCGCCGTTGCGGGGGGGGAGCGGCCAGGCGGAGAAGGGGCGGGCCAAGGGTTATGCGGGCCTGCTGGCCGGGGAGGAGGCCACGGAATCTCCGGCTGCAGACGCCCCTGCTGGTGCGACCCCAACCGGAAAGGCCTCTGCCGGAACAACCTCTGCCGGAACCATGGATCTTGGCAAGCGGATCGAGGTCAGGGGCATGGAGGCGGTGCGCCGGGACTGGACCGATCTGGCCCACGAGTTTCAGCTCCGCCTGCTCGAGCTGCTGTTCTTGAAACGCCCTCTTGAGGAGATCCAAGGCTACGTCAGGGAGCTGGTCGAGACCCTGTATCGGGGGGACCTGGATGACAAACTCGTCTACCGTAAAGCTCTGCGTAAATCCATCTCCGCCTACACCCGCAACACCCCGCCCCACGTCAAGGCCGCCGCCCTGCTTCCCCGTTCCGAACAGCGCGGGCTGATCCGCTACGTGATTACCCGGGAAGGGCCGCAGCCGGAGGGGTGGACCAGCGCCCCGACCGACTACGATCACTACCTGGAGCGGCAGCTCATGCCGATCGCCTCGGCCTTCACCGAGGTGCTCAAGACGGATCTGGACGCCCTGTTCGGCCGCGGCGGCCAGCTGTGGCTGTTCTAGGGGTTGTTTTAACCGGGGTGCATCGCAGCCGACACTATCGACATCACGGGTTTCCACTTTCCTGAGTGTTTTCACCCTTGTCAAAAAGAGGACCGAGAACCCTCAGATGTCTGGTAAAATTTAAAGTGTTCGAAGAAAGGTTTGACAGGGTTTGTCAAATCCTTGACATTGCCTGCACTTCTTGATTACGATGTATGCATGGAGAGACATCAACTTACGATCCGGAGGGTTCCCGAAAGGGTCAAGAAACTCTTAAAGGAGCTGGCCAGGCGCGAAGACAAGAGTCTGAACCAGGTTTCTCTCGAGATATTGGAACGGGGACTGGGATTGACCGGTGAGGAGATCGTTTATCACGACCTCGACGATCTGGCGGGAACCTGGGTTGACGATCCCGAGTTCGACAAGGCGATCGAGGAACAGCATAAGGTGGATCCGGAGCTCTGGAAATGAGAATCCTCATCGACACGAACAGATACCATGACTTCTGCGATAATGTAGCTGAAGCTCTCAAGGTATTCCAGCGTGCGGAACGAATAGCTGTCCCTTTCGTTGTCCTCGCCGAGCTCAGAGCCGGATTCATGGCCGGCAGTAGAAGCACAGAAAACGAAAGAGTTCTCAGCAGTTTTTTAAACAGACCCAGAGTTCTGGCCTTATTTGCCGACGAGCAGACGACATTCCACTATGCCCGTTTGTTTTTTCAACTCCGAAGCCAGGGAACCATGATCCCCGTTCACGATATCTGGGTCGCCGCTTTGGCGGTTCAGCACAGTCTGCTCCTGTTCAGCCGGGACAGCCACTTCCAGCATCTCCCCCAAATTCCTCGACTATGAACAATAAAGAGCTGGCCGCCGTTCTCAAGCAGATCGCAGTATATCAGGAGCTGGCCGGGGAGAATCCCTTCAAATCCCGGGCGTTCGAGCGGGCCGTGCGCATCGTGGAGCAGCACCCGGAGAGCTTCGCCACCCTGGTAGCCGAGGACAGGATGAGCGGCATCCAGGGCATCGGCAAGGGGATCGGTGATGTGCTGCGGGAGCTGGTCACCGGCGGCAAATCCACGGTACTCGAACAGCTGAAGGCGGGATTCCCCGCCGGGCTGGAGGAGCTGCTCACTCTCGGGGGGTTGGGACCCAAGCGGGTTCGCCTGCTCTGGCAGAAGCTGGGCATCTCCAGTATCGGGGAGCTGGAGTACGCCTGCGGGGAAAACCGGCTTCTTGCCCTGGATGGCTTCGGAGAGAAGTCTCAAGGCCGGATCCTGAAAGCGATCGCCTTCAAGAAACAGTACCAGGAGATGCACCTCTACTCCGAAGCCGAGGAGATTGCCTCCCGGCTGATCGAGCAGCTGAGCGCAAGCGGCCTGTTTTCCGGCATCCACGTCGCCGGCAGCCTGCGCCGGGGCAAACGCATTCTCAAGGACGCGGACATCCTGCTCATTCCGCTGCCCGAGGCCGATCCCGGGCAGGTCCGCTCGACCCTCACCGAGCTGGCCGACAGCGCTCCGGAGGTGGAGGGCGTGCTGGGCGCCGGGCAGACCAAGGTCTCTATTAGGCGCGGCGGGCTGCAGGTGGATTTCCGCATCGTCAAGCCTGAGAGCGAGCCGGCGGCATTGCAGCACTTCACAGGGTCGAAGGAGCACAACACCATTCTCCGCGGGCGGGCCAAAACCATGGGCCTGAAGATGAACGAGTACGGGGTTTTTCGGGGGGAGGAGAGCCTTCCCCTGCAGGATGAACAGGCCGTTTACCGGAGCCTCGAGCTGCCCTGGATACCGCCGGAGCTGCGCGAAGGCGAGGAGGAGGTGGATGCCGCGGCCGGCGGGCGGCTGCCCCGCCTGGTCGAGGCCGAGGAGATCCGGGGGATGATCCACGTGCACTCCAGCTACTCCGACGGTCTGGTGAGCATCGAGGAGATGGCCCGTAGTTGCCGGCAGCTGGGCTACGATTATCTGTGCCTCAGCGATCACTCCCGCAGCGCCGGCTACGCGGGCGGCTTATCCGTGGACCGCCTGCGGGAGCAGATGGCAGAGGCCGCCGAAGTCAACAGGAAGCTCGCACCCTTCCGTATCTTCTGCGGCATCGAGTCCGACATTCTGGGGGACGGCAGCCTCGACTACCCCAACGACGTCCTGGCGGAGCTGGACTTCGTGATCGGCTCGATTCACTCGAATCTCGGTATGAAACCGGAAGCCGCCACCGAGCGGCTGCTGCGGGCCGTGGACAATCCGTACCTGACCATCCTGGGACATCCCAGCGGCGCCCTGCTGCTCTCCAGGGCGGGATACGAGTACGACGAGGAGCGGCTGTTCGCCGCCCTCAAAGGGAACGACGTTGTCCTGGAGCACAACTGCAATCCCTACCGTCTGGATCCGGATTGGCCGGCGCTCAAACGGGCCGGCCGAAGGGGGATCCGCGTCGCCCTCTGTCCCGACGCCCATTCCCCTGAGGACCTCGCCTACATGCGCTACGGAGTATTGATGGCCCGCAAGGCCTGGCTGGGGGCGGAGCAGCTATTGAACTGCATGAGCTCGGAGGAGATCGATGGATTTTTCCACGCAAGAAAGAGCTGAGCGCGCGGCCGGGATTTTCGAGATCCTGGAAGGGGAATACCCGGGGGCGCGGCCCCACCTGGATTTCCGCAACGCCTTCGAGCTGCTGGTGGCCACGATTCTGGCGGCCCAGTGCACCGACGAGGTGGTGAACAGGGTCACACCCGATCTGTTCCGGCGATACCCGGATTCCGCTGCCCTGGCGGCTGCCGAGCCGGCGGCTGTGGAGCAGATGATCCGGAGCACGGGTTTCTACCGGAACAAGGCCAAGAGCCTGCTCGATATGGCTCGAGCGGTTCAGGAGCAGTTCCGGGGAAAGCTTCCCCGAAGCGTAGAGGAGCTGGTGCGGCTGCCGGGAGTCGGCCGTAAGACCGCCAACGTGGTGGCGGGCAACTGCTACGGAATCCCGGCGATCATCGTGGATACCCACTTCAAACGGGTGATCGGTCGTCTGGGTTTGAGCGATGAGACCAATCCCGACAAGATCGAGCGCAGCATGTGGGAACTGGTGCCGGAGAAGAGCAGGACCCGCTTCTCCATGGTCGTGAACGAGCACGGCCGCCGGGTCTGCACGGCCCGCAAACCCCTCTGCCCGAACTGCGCGATCACGGATCTGTGCCCCTTTTCCGACAAAACGAAGTGAATCGGTGCAGTTGACAGAACAACTTCGGTACCACTAGAATTATTTCATGTTTGATACCTCCCTGGTAAAAGATTTGACCGAGATGCTCGGTAAGAGCCTCACCTTCAAGGACATCGAGGCGGTCGGGGGCTACATCTTCAAGGATCACAGCTTCAGCACCCATTCGATCGCCGGGGTGGCCAAGGGCGTGAGTATTTCTCCTCTGAACGCGGCCAAGGCCCTGGTCCAGGAGTGTGAGAGAAAGAAGAGGATCCTCGATCTGTTCACCTTCGCCTTCGAGCTGGAGGGAGTTCCCCTCAACGGCCGAAACGTGAAGCTCGTGGGTCTGGAAAACATCCTCTATCGCCTGTCCCGAACCGGGGTGTTCTACGACTATCAGAAGCGCAAGATCATCAATGTCAAAGAGGACAAATCGAGCCTGCTCAACTGGGGGGCGCTGCGCAACGGCAAGGAGTACTGCACCGTGATCGCTTCCGTGGATATCTGCCAGAACAGCGAGCTGGTGCGCAAGTACAAACCCGGCATGATGGAGAAGGTCTACTACCGGCTGTGGGGCTTTCTCAAACACAAGCTCGACCTGTACGAAGGCCGGATCTGGAGCTGGGCCGGGGACGGAGGCCTGTTTGCCTTCCGCGGTGAAAAGAGCATCCCCGACGCGGTCAGCTGCGCGCTGGAGATCCTCCATACAATGCCGGTGTTCAACGTCCAGCCCTACAAGCCGATCAAAGACGAGATCTGCCTGCGCATCGGGATGGACTACGGAACCGTGAAGTTCTTCGAGGATACCGGCCGGATCGTTTCGGATGTGATCAACTACGCCGCTCACCTGGAGAAACAGGCTACCAAACCGGGCGCCCTGAGCATTTCCAACGACATCTACACGCGGCTGCCCGCCTCGATGAAAACCGTCTTCCCGGAGAAACAGGATTTCGAGGGAAAGACAGCCTGGTCGGCCACTGTCAAATCCTGAGCCGTTTCGGGCTAAGCGGGTACCACCGACCTCCGGCTCGTATAAACACCGAACAGGATCAGAGCACAGGCGTAGCACCCGGCTCCGACTCCGGCCGTACCGATGAATCCAAGCGCGATACTCAGGTAAAGACCGAAGGTGATCCCGAATGCGGAGGCCAAAGAGTTGATCGCAACAAATATCGGGACTTGCTTTTCCGTGAAAACCTGTTTCAGCCGCTCGACCCCGAAGGGATAGGGAATACCCATGCAGAATCCGAGGGGAGCGATGGTCAGCGCGATCAGGATGTTCTCCACCCACAACGAGCCGCCTAAACGATTCAGCACATTCCTGCCGAGGAAGATGTGATAGGCGGAAAAAACCACGATCCCCGCGAAGGACCAGGCCGCCCTTTTCGGCGAGTAGTCACGCGAGAAGTAGCTGCCCAGGCCCGAGGATAGCAGAAGTCCGGCCAGCACGAATATCAGGGAGTTGGTCGGAGAACCTGTATGGCTCTGGTAGAACTTCATCAATGCGATTTCGATCACGAAGTATCCCAGGCCGAGGAGCAGGAAGTACAGCACGAAGGGTACGGAGGCGACGGCGGGTTTTTCCCGTGGGTTGAGGTAAAACAGCAGCAGGGTCAGGCAGAAAACGCCGGCACATACGGCTCCCATTTTCGCCAGCAGTTGCTTTACGTCTGTTCTGTCGGTAAACACGTCGAAGATGAAGGGCTGCATGTCCGTGGTCGGGGTCAGGCGGATGCCGGGCCCGAAAAAGGAAAGCTTGTCGTTTGCCTCCATGAACCGGAAGTACTCTGTATCGGCGGCTTCTCCGGGCAGATATTCCAGCTGGGTGGAATAGATAAACGTGAAATCCATGTCCGGGGCTACTTCCTGCTCCAGCACGTACTCGATGTGGTGCCGGGAATCGATCCAACGCCGGAAATAGGCGCGCTCGGCATCGGTGAGCGGTGTCTTTTTCACCACGATGAAGGTGTACCAGCCTGAGCGGTATTTCGACTTGCTCTCGTTGGTATTGTAAATGAAGAAGTGCTTTTCCGGTTCCTGCCAACCTCTATCCTGCAGGGCGGCCAGGCAGTTGTTCAACATCTTGAATATCGCGTAGCGGCATCGTTCGTTCACGTCTCTTTCCTCGAAGAGGATAAACCCGCCGTCGTTTAGATGTTCGAGGTAGCGATCGATTGCATCCCGGGTGTGAACGAAATCAGGCTCTCCGAAGTAACCGATGTTGTGAATCGTATAGGTGTTCATCAATGTTATCAGATCGTAGCGTTCGCGGGCGTGTTTGAGATAAGCCCGGGCATCGATCGTTTTGACCTCGACATCCTTGTAGGCCCGGCCGCTCAGCTCGTACAGCTCATTCCGCATCAGGTCGACGATCGCCGGATTGATCTCAACCGTGTCGATCAGGGAGGGGTCCTTCACCAGGAACTTGATGGATTTCACGATGCCCTGGGCCGAGGTGCCGATGATGAATACCTTGGGAGGCACGTCGAAGAGGGTGTATTGGGTCCCGTTCTCGTAGTACATGAAGGGTATTCTGGGATCATTGCGGAACTGATACAGTGGGGCGGTGTCTATCACGTCGTTGCTGTCACCGTTGAAACAGGTCCAGCAGATCGTGGAGCTCGAATTACCGTTGTCGGTTTCGTAGATCCGATCCGCGGGAGCCTGGTACACGGAAATGCGGGCGACCAGATTGTCCCGGCTGAACATGAGGGGCATGTCCCTCCTTCTGAAGGATGAGAAGTCTTTCTCCGGTACCGTCCCACCCCCTTTGGCAAACCTCTCCAAATCCAGGAAGTGCCACCGAAGGTTGGCAACCATCGTGCCCAGGGCTATCACCAGCAGAACCGAAAATGCGGAACGCAACAGCTTCCTTCGACCGTATTCGCTCGTGAAAACGAATCCGACGACGCAGAGAACGGCGATACACAGGAACAGGGCATTTTCCGTTTTCAAGAGGGGAATGGTTGCCACGGAGAAAAAGATCCCGCAGGTCGCACCGAACAAATCGTAGAAGTACATGTGGTTCGAGTTTTCGGCGCGCAGGAAGTAGGTGATGATGATGTTGCCCATCATGAAGGGAAAAATCATGAACGGTGACAGGTGGACGAAACGAGGTGCCCGGGTAATGTTCAGAAAGGCCAGAACCGCAGAGAGGATGAACAGCATGACGAGCAGGGGGAAGTTGATGGCCCTGATGCGGAATGCCAGATAAGTAACAAGCGATCCCAGGGCGAGTCCCAAGAGGGCGTAGGAGATGACCAGAGTAGCTTCCAGGTTGTCGTGGGTGAAGTGAAGAATGTGAAAAAAGGCCGTTTCGATGAAGAAGAAGGCGAATGCGGTAAAAAAAACCTGGACGCCCTGTCGACTGATCCTCTTCATAGCAGCACTCAGACTATATGATCGGAATCGCCTTTTCAAGTTGGCTCATAATTGAGATACACATTGACATATTGATGTGTTGGATCTATGCTTTGATGCATGAGAACCACGATTCGTATAAACGACGAGTTGCTCAAGAAAGCGAAGATCAGGGCCGCGAAAACCGATCGCAGTCTCACCGAGGTGATCGAGGACGCGCTGCGTAAAGAGATAGATCAGGTCGATGCCCGCATCGAACCTCAAAAAATACGCATTCCTACAGCCGGCGAAGGGGGAGTACAACCTGGTGTGGATCTTGACGATACCTCCTCGCTACTGGATAAGATGGAAGGTGTCTCTTGATTCTTCTCGATGCGAACGTACTGATCTACGCGTTCCGTCAGGATACCGACTCACATGCGCAGTACAGAGGATGGCTCGAAGAAGCTCTCGCAAAAGAAATGGCTGTCGGAATTTCGGAGATGGTGCTGTCTTCGGTGGTGCGTATCACCACCCACCCGAAGATATTCGTCAAACCGAGTACCCTGGATGAGGTTTTCCGATTCGTCGACTATCTCCGGTCTTTTTCAAGCGTGATCAGTGTCCTTCCCGGAAGGGCGCACTGGTCTATATTCCAGCGGCTGTGCAGGGCAGCCCAGGCCAAAGGAAATCTTGTAACAGACGCATACCTTGCAGCTCTGGCGATCGAGAAAGGCGCCGAATTGATCACCAGCGATCGGGATTTCTCCCGTTTTCCGGATCTCAAGTGGCGCTCTCCGGACTCCGCCTGAGCGCGGCGAGGTTTCCGCTACACCGGTGCCTCAGTACTCGTCCATGTCCCCGTAGTCCGGCGGAGCGGCCGGGGTCTTTTCCTTCTTGGGCAGGTCCGCGATGATGCACTCGGTGGTCAGCATCATGGCCGATACCGAGGCGGCGTTCTGCAGGGCCGTACGGGTGACCTTGACCGGATCGATGATGCCCGCCTGAACCATATCGGTCCAGACCATTTTCTCTGCATCGAAGCCGGTTCCAACCTTGGCCGTTTTCACCTTCTCGGCGGCAACCGCCTCGTCAAGCCCGGCGTTGCGGGCGATCTGGCGCAGCGGTTCCTGGAGGGCGCGCTTCACGATCCGGAAGCCCACCTTCTCGGATTCTTCGAGACCTGGCAGCTCCTCCTTGTCCAGGGCTTTGATCGCCTGGATGTAGGTGATCCCTCCGCCGGGTACTATTCCCTCCTCCACGGCGGCCCGGGTGGCGGACAGGGAGTCTTCCACGCGGTGCTTCTTCTCCTTCAGCTCCACCTCCGTCGGAGCGCCGACGTTGATGACCGCCACGCCGCCGGACAGCTTGGCCATGCGCTCCTGCAGCTTTTCCCGGTCGTAGTCCGAGGTGGTTTCCTCGATCTGCACCTTGATCTGGTTGATCCGGCCTTTGATGCCCTTCGCATCCCCCGCCCCCTCGACGATAGTGGTGTTTTCCTTGTCTACCCGAACGAGCCTGGCTTTTCCCAGTTGTGACAGCTCGGTGCTCTCCACCTTGAGCCCCAGCTCATCGGCGATGAGCTGGCCGCCGGTTATGACGGCAATGTCCTCCAGCATGGCCTTGCGCCGATCCCCGTAGCCCGGCGCCTTGACGGCGCAGGCTTTCAGCGTTCCCCGCAGGTGATTCACCACCAGCGTGGCCAGAGCCTCCCCTTCCACCTCCTCGGCGATGATCAGGATCGGTTTTCCGGTATTGGCCACCTTTTCGAGCAGGGGCAGCAGGTCCTTCATGGCCGAGAGCTTCTTGTCGTGGATGAAGATGTAGGGATTATCCAGCTCGCAGCGCAGAGCCTGGCGGTCGGTGACGAAGTAGGGGGACAGGTAGCCCCGATCGAACTCCATGCCTTCCACCACCTCCAGGCTGGTTTCCATGGACTTGGATTCCTCCACCGTGATGACCCCGTCCCGGCCGACCTTCTCCATGGCGTCGGCGATGAGGGTACCGATCTCCCGATCGTTTCCCGAGGAAACCGTAGCCACCTGGGCGATCTCTTCCCGCTCCTTCAGCTTCTTGGCCTGTTTCTTGATCTCCGCCACGGCCAATTCCACGGCTCTGGTAATGCCCCGCTTGATCAGCATCGGATCGTGCCCGGCGGCCACACTGCGCACCCCTTCGCGCATCATCGAGTAAGCCAGCACCGTGGCCGTGGTGGTTCCGTCACCGGCCACGTCGTTGGTCTTCTTGGCCACCTCCTTGATCAGCTGGGCGCCCATGTTCTCGAAGGCCTCCTTGAACTCCAGCTCCTTGGCGATGGTCACCCCGTCGTTGGTCACGACCGGGGCTCCCCATTTTTTGCCCAAAATCACGTTGCGCCCCTTGGGGCCTAGAGTGACCCGCACCGCCTCCGCTACGATCTGGATCCCCTTCATGAGGGCGCTGCGGGCGCTTTCCTCGTACTGCAGTTGTTTTGCCATCCTCTGTTCCTCCCTGATGACTCTATCGGGTGATTGTTGTTGCGTAGTGTTTTAGAGTGTCCGAGACAGGATAGTTTTCAGGATTCTTCTTCATCCATCCGCGTCCTTCACGGGCAGAACACCAATGAACCGAGAGAAATTTACATCATTCCCGGCACGCAGGCAACTGGATTCTTCAACCCCTTTTTTTCAATATAGCGGCCTTCATTTCCAACACGCGGGTTTTCTCCGGTTAGAGGACTTGCAGCTCGTAGGTGCGGTTTCCGACGCCGATCTTCTCGGCGTGCTCGAGCTGGATGGCCGGGTTCAGTCCCGGCTCGCTTTTCTGGACCAGACTCTCTCCATGGCGCCTGGCAGTAAGATCTAGAGTGGCCTGGTCGATCGCAACCGCGTCGGCGGAGGCTAAAATCCCGACGTCCGGCATGATCCGTTTCTGGCGGTCGCCCATGCAGTCGCATCCCTTGGTCATATCGATGAGAAAATTGAAAAAGTAGCAGTGTTGCCTCTTGTTCAGCAGAACTCCCAGGGCATGCTCGGCCACCCGCTTTTGCAGATCCGCCGATTCGACGCCCCAGTTGTAGCGAATCGCATCGTAGTTGCACAGGCTCAGACACTCGCCGCAGCCGATGCACTTCTCGCTGAGGATGAAGGCCTTCTCCTGCTTCTCGACGATGGCATCAGCCGGACACCACTGCATGCATTTCCTGCATAAGGTGCAGGCCCTGTGGTCAACGTAAGGCTTTACCGAGGAATGCTGGCGGAGTTTGCCCATTCGGCTGGACAGGCCCATGCCCAGGTTCTTCAGGGCAGCCCCAAGTCCCATTGCCATGTGTCCCGTGGGATGGGAGACGGCGATGAGGGCGTCAGCGAACACGATTTCCCGGGCGATGTTGACCTTCTGGAAGATGATCCCTGCGATGGGTACCTCGATTTCCGTATTTCCGGATAAACCATCGGCCATGATGAAAGGGGCGCCGGTTTTTTCGTAGGTAAAACCGTGATCGAAGGCCTGAATGATGTGATCCACGGCATTGGATCGCCGACCCCTGTACAGCGTGCTGGTTTCAGTCAGGAAGGGAAGAGCGTTGTTGCGCTTCACACAGGCGACGATGGGTTTGATGAGATCGGGAGAGACGTGGGTGTCGTTGTCGCGCTCGCCCACGTGGAGCTTGATCGCCACCTTGTGCTTGGGCTCGATGATCCGATCGAGCGCCGCAGCCTGTATCAGCTTTTCGGTGGCGGCCAGCCTCTCTTTTTGGCTGCTGTTGTCGGAAAGCTCGGCGAAAATAACTCTGCAACCGTCGATGGTACCACCTCCTGATTCGTACCTCGAGAATAGTACATCATCTTGATACGCTCAAGTGGAGGTCAGTACACCTCTTCCAGCACGTAAAAGAAATTCCGGTCCGTGCCGAAGACCATCCACCTGCCGGCGATCACAGGGGCGCTCAGCAGCGCTCCCTCCAGCTCAATCTCCCAGAGCAGGCGACCGTTTTTGGCGGCCAGACACACGAGGCGAGGTGGTTTCCCGCCGGGTATGCCGGCTTCATAGGCCTCATCCCCCTCCACGCCGAAGTACACCCGGTTGCCCGCGACCGTGGGAGCGCTGGAGGTGGGCCGGTCGAAGGAGCGGGTCCAGGCCAGGGCGCCGTTTCCCGCCTGGAAGGCACGCACCAACGTGTCCCCGCTGGTGTAGATGACCAGGTTCCGCCAGATGGCGGGAGCCAGGTAGTCGAGGAGTTTCATGTTCTCGCTGAACATCCTCTGAGAGTCGACCCGGAACATCTCCCCCCAATCAGACAGATCCGAGTATTCCCAGACCATCTGCCCCGTCTCCCGCTGGAAGGCGTAGTAGTTGAAATCCCAATATTCCCCGCGGTAGGTCGCCGTGGAGAAGTACAGCAGATTGCCTTTGAGGGCGGGGAAGGAGTACCAGATGGCCTGGAAGAGCGATGTGTCCAGGATCCACAGGTAGGCTCGATCGTTCAGATCGAAGGCGCCGAAGGCGTGAGGACGGGTAGGCGGCCCGGGGGCGAAGTACAGGACATCGTCGTACACCTGGAAGGTGTTGTAATGCCAGACCGGGTTGGGCAGGGTGAACAGCTGCTGCCCTTCGGGTGTGACGAAGTAGGCCGTGCCTCCGTCACTGGTGAAGATGATGAAGTTCTCGTAGCCGACGATCGACGACTGCACCGTGGAATCGGTCTGGAAGGACCAGACCTCCCTCCCGTCCTTCTGGGAAACGGCGTAGAGCTTGCCCACGTTGTTGCCGAAATAGACGTTCTCAGCATCGGCGAAGGGTATCGAGTTGATGGCGCCCCGGGTTTTGAAGACCCAGTTCATGTAGCCGCTCTCGATATCCAAGGCGTAGAAGTTCCCGTCGGTGGAACCGAAATAGATCGTGCCGTCCAATACCACCGGATTGTTGAAGGCGTAGGTCGGCTCGGCTTCCAGCTGCAGCTGGAGCTTCCACTTGGCGGCCAGGGGAGCGCGCAGGGTGTTGGCGGTGTAGCCCCGGCCCTGCTGCCCCCGGAACATCACCCAATCACTCCGATGCCGGCAGGCCGAAAGCGCCGGCAGAGTGGAGAGGGCGAGCAGAATCAGGACGCCGCTGCGGAGGAGCCGCTGCAGGCGGACCTGAGGGCGGGTCTTCAGGCGGGGCCGGTCCTGGAGGTGATGCTGCACGCGCGGCTGCAGCCGCGGCAAAGTGGATCTCACGAGTAGTACAACCCCTTCAGGCTGAAAGCACGCCGCAGAGCGGCGAACAAGCCGGGACGACGGCTCGACTCCAGGATCTCCCGGTAAGCAGCCCGCAGAGCCTTCCAGGCCTCGGTCCGCGCGCCGGGCTCCAGGTTCTCCCGGAAGCGCAGCATTGTGTAGATCTCGGCGAAACCCTGGAGCTCCGGATGATCCTCCGCATACTCCATGGGCGTGAGGAATGGCCGTTTCACCTCCCAGCCCCGCTCCGCCAGCTGGATGAGCAGGAGGGTGTAGAGGGCTTTGAGGGCGCGAAGATCCTCACGGCGGCTCACAGATCTCAGGTAGAGCTTGCGGGCGAATCGGAAGGTGTAGATCCCCACCAGGGTCAAGACCGTCAGAGCGAGCAGGAACTGCAGCGCCAGGAGCCAGGGAAAGCGGAAGCCCCGGCGCAGCTCCTCACCCTGGATCAGGGGAATGACAACGTTCATCGAGTTGGGATTGCGCCCCGGGGGTGGAGGAAGGGCGTAGGCGGTGGACTCGAAATCCACCCAGCCGAAGGAGGGGATGTAGACCTGGACCCAGGAGTGGCGCTGGGCGGTAGTCACCAGGTACAGATCGCCGAAAGGGAACTCCTGAAGCTCCGGGATCGCCTCCCGCAGCATGAACAGACCCCGCAGGTGGGCGAAGCTCTGCAGATCCCGGGAGGCGAGGTAACCGGTCACCACCCGGGCCGGGATCCCCGCCAGACGGAACAGGATCGCCGAAGTGTTGGAGAACTCGGTGCAGTCCCCCCGCCTCTGGTCTAAGAGAAATCGTTCCATCCTGGCCACAGTGGTGTTGTCATCGAAGCCGATGTCGTACTGGAAGGTGGAGAAGCTCTTCAGGATCGCCTCGATGCGCTGGAAGTAGCCGGTTTTGTCGCCAACGGCCTCCTCGAGATAGGAGAGGAAGCTCTGCCGATGCTCATCCGACAGGGGGATCCGGAGGAAAGGCTCGAGGCGGGTGCGCTCCTCCGCGCTCAGCCCGGGGACTGCCGCCCAATCTCGCGGTCCCGAACGGCTGAGCTGGGAGGTCGCGGTGTAGGAGTACTGGAAGGGATTGTACTCCCGCTTGAGCACGGTGGGTTCGATGGTCTGCGGCCGGAAGGGTAGGTAGCGCTCCGGCAGGGTGGAGAAATAGGTGATCTCGGTGCTCTGGCGCAGCTGTTCCTGAGGCTGGTCGAGGTTTTTCCAGGTTTCCAGGAAACGCAGGTAGCTCAGCTCGTTCAGCGGTTCGTCACGGGAGAACAGAAACCCCGCCTCGGGATCGAACTCTCCGAAATAGGCATCCGCCGCGTACACCGGTTCCATCGGGCTGGCCAGGACCATGACGGCGTACTGTTTGCTCTCCGCCCCCTGCTCCAGTCCCGCCTCGTTCCACTGGTCCGAAGGGATACCCTCCAGGGCGTTCTTCCCGGCGGCACCCGGCCTGCCCTCGGTGGGGTCTCCCTCCCCCCCCTGTTCGCCGAACATCTCCCACCAATCCTCCTCGGAGCGCAGGTTTCCCCCGGGCCAGCCCTCTCCCTGGTCATCCAGGGGCACGGGCTTGGGCTTGATGTCCCGTTCGATCCGGTTCAGGGCGATAGAATGGCTGACGAAGTCCGGAGGCAGGATGAAGCTCACGACCAGAAAGAGCGGAATCGCGATCAGGAGAAAGAGGATCACCTCACGGACGCCCCGCCTGCTGCCTCTTGAATGAAAGACGCTCAGGTACAGCACTATACCGTGCAGGAGAAAGGCCAGGGGAATGAGGATGAGGATGGCCTGGGTGATGCCGCTGGCCTGGCGGGCCAGCTCCTCGGATGCCCTGGAGAAGCTCAAGATACGATAGGCAACCACCCCCAGAACAAACGGTTCCAGGACGGCCACAGAGCGGCCCAACCCTTCGGTCTTGAATACCAGCGTGGTGAGAACAAAGACAGCCACCGCGGCGAAGGCGTACAGCAGGGTGGACAGCTCGAATCCCGCCACGAAGAGGATGAACAATCCGATCGGGACAATCGCGGCCAAAAGCCAGGTGCGGATGCGAAAACGGGGCGGAGCGAGGTAGAAGGCAATGAACATCTCCGCCGGAACGAGCAGAAATACAAAGATCAAACCCACCCGATCGTAGGGCACCACGATGGCCGGGTGCAGGATCGGCAGGGAAAAGGTGATCAGATACAGGGCGAGTCGGGTAAAGAACAGAAAATGTCTCATCTACAGTACCCTCACGGATAACGGCTCTTCCTCCAGCTTCCCCGAGGCGGGGGAGGACACCCGGGGAGCTTTGAGTCCCGGTTCCCTGCGCAGGACCCAGGATCCGGGCAGACAGGCACAACCCCCTTGAAACAGAACCACTGTTGTTCCATCCCGCTTCTCCCCCTCCTCGGCCACACCCGTGCGGAAGATGTACTGCCGGGCTTGAGCCTGGGAGGAGAGAAAGGCGGGCAGTCCCCGGTCGAATGCCGTGGAAAAGATGAACAGCTCCTCCTCCGGGGAGGTTTGAAAGATCGGACCGGTGTCCCGCTGAAAGAAGATGCCCGGCAGCTCCCAACCGAAGCGCTCGATATCCTCATCGTTCTGTAGGAGCCAGCTGCCGCCGGCCGAAGTAACGCGAAACTGCATCTCCGGGTGCTCCTGCTTCATGATCCGGAGGAAGGCCATCAGCCAGCTCTTGATGATGTTCAGGTGAAGGATCGATTCCACGCTCTCACTTTCCCTGTCCCGGAAGTTGCGCAGTACCACCGGAAGGATCGTGGTTTTTTCCTGGGTGACCGGAGAGATGCGGGTGATCAGCTCATCCAGACGGCTGGAGACCTTCCAGTTGATGTCCCGGAAACGGTCCCCCGGCAGGTACTCCCGCATGTAGTACTTCTCCTCATCGGAGCTGCGTTTGCGGCTGGTCTCTTCGAAACCCACGGAGGGTTCCGGCACCGGTATGCTCCTCTGGGTGAAGGAGGCAGGCTGAACCGTGAGATTTCGGATCATCTGCTCCCCGAAGCGGGCGCGGCTCAACCCGAAGATGTCCCGTACGGCGAAGCGGGCCGTGCAGGCGAGCAGGCCGCAGAGGGGGAAGTAGAGTTCGATCGGGTGTCGCCCGCCTTCGGCGAAGGAGATTTCCCGCTGGATACGCAGGCTCGCCCTGCGACCGACCTTTAGCCTCCCCTTAAGGGCGAAATGAACCCGGAAGAAGGGCAGGGTCCGGAGTGTTTCGGTGATCAGAGCCTGGGTGAGACCGGGGCGGCGGGCGTACAGGGCGGCGGAGGAATCCCAATGCCAGTGTACCTGTAGCCGCCGGTAGAGGTTGGCCTGAAATCGGGCCGTCACGGCTAAAGCCGACAGCACCAGCAATGCCGCCAGGGCCAGCAGCACGCCGTAGGGGTTGTCCTGGGCCAGGCTCCGTCCCAACAGGTAAAGGGCCGCTGCCAGCAGCAGGGAGCCGGCCAGAGTGAAGGGGAAGTAGAAGGCAAAACTCTCCAACCAGCTTCGGATCGCCAACCGGATGGAAGGACTGCGGGTCGTGGCTGCGGGGTATTTCATGCGCTGACGGGAACTGTTTTGAGGATCTCCTCGAGAAGGGGTACGGATGACTGGGAAGCGTCCTGCATCACCAGACGATGGGAAACCGCGGGCAGAAAGATCTCCTTTACCAGATCGATGGTCACGTAGTCCTGTCCCCGAAGCAGGGCCACAGCCCGGGCCAATCGGGATACCTTGACGCCGGTGCGGGGGCTCGCCCCCATCAATACATCGGGGTGATGCCGGGTTTGGCGAACGCAGGCGACTATGTAGTCGACCACGTCGCTGTGTATGCTCACACCGTCAACCAGCCGCTGCCACTGGAGCATCTCCGAGGAGGTGATGACGGGTGCGAAACGGCTCCAGGCATCATCCCGGCCGTGCTGCTTGATGATGGAAGCCTCATCCCGGGAATCGGGGTAGCCCATGGACAGCTGCACCATGAAGCGATCCAGTTGGGGTGCCGGCAGGGGAAACAGATGCACTCCCTTCAAGTTCATCGTGGAGATTATGAAAAACGGGTCCGGCAGCTCGTAGGTCTTGCTCTCCACGGTCACGGTCTGCTCCTCCATGGCCTGAAAGAACGACCCTTGCGTCTTGGGGGTGAGCAGATTGATTTCGTCACAGAGCACATAGTGGGCGAAGATCGGACCGGGGATGAAGGTCAGTCGGCTGGAGCTGCCGAGAAAGCGGCTGAAGCCGAGTATGTCCTGGGGCAGCAGATCCACGGTACACTGGATGCGGCTGAAGTGCTTGATCCCGCGGCTGTCCCCGGCGTCGGGCGAGGTCTCATCCTCCACCCAGCGGATCGATCCGGCCAGGGCGCGGGCCAGGGAGGTCTTGCCGACCCCGTGGGTGTCGGCCAGCATCACATGGCCGCCGGCGATCTGGGCGGCGATGATGTACTCCAGCTTGCGGGTATCGATATAGATCACGGATTTGATGTTGTCGATCAGGCGAGCAACGCCCTGGCGAACCGCCAGAGCCTGTTCGGCTTCCGATCTAGGCAAAACCGAAGCTTTATCGGCGGTACTCTTCATGTAGCATTGAACATAGGAAAATTGACGTTTAAAGTCAACATATGAGCCAGATGGCGCGGCAGGCGATGCTGCCCTTTGACCTCGACCACCCCTATCTCAGGAAGCAGCTGATCGCCTACATCGGCAACAAGCGCAGCCTTCAGCCTCTGCTTTACCAGGTGTTCAGCCGGCTTCTAGGCGGTGGCGGGTGTTGTGGCGGGACGGCGCACGGAGCGATTGAAAACCGCGGCGTAGCTGAGACCCGTGGCGCTGAGCACGCTCCGGTGTTCCTCGACCCCTTCGCCGGATCGGGAAGCGTGAGCCGGCTGGCCCGCTACCTGGGCTGCCGCGTGCTTGCCAACGATTGGGAGTACTACGCCTACGTGCTGAACTACGCCCACCTGTGTGTTGGGGAAAGCGAGGCCCGGGGATTGTTCCGTGCCCACGGAGGTCCGGAGGCTATCCTGGATGAGCTCAACGCCCTTCCCGAACCGCCGCAGGGCGAGCGCTATATCTCCAGATACTACGCACCGCGGTGCACCGAAGCGGCCGACTACCGCAGGGAGCGGCTGTTCTACACCAGGGAGAACGCGCTGATCATCGACGCGGTACGCAGCCGCCTGGAGAAACTGTATCCGGGAGCGGTCGCGGAGCGGCGCCCGGTAGTCGGGCCCGATTCCGGAGGTGAATCTTCCACGAAGGAAAAGATGCTCCTCCTATCCTCTCTGCTGTACCAGTGCGCCACCCATACCAACACCTCCGGGGTGTTCAAGGCCTGCCACAAGGGCTTCGGGGGGCACGGCCGGGATGCCCTGGGAAGGATCATGAGTCCCATCCGCCTGCAGATGCCGGTGCTGATCGACGGTGCGGGGGATGCCGAGGTGGGCTGCCAGGATGCCGTGGATTTCGTAGCTTCCCGGCCGGCGGACCTGTGCTACCTCGATCCACCTTACAACCAGCACCAGTACGGATCCAACTATCATCTGCTCAACACCATCGCCCTGTGGGATAAGCCGGAGGTGGACAACGAGCTGAGGGAGGACGGCAGGCTCAAATACAAGGCGGGCATCCGCCGGGACTGGATCAGGACCCGCTCGGAGTACTGCTACCGCAGCAGCGCCGCGCTGGCTCTTCGCCGGCTTTTAGAGGCGATCGACGCCCGCCGCGTCGTGTTGAGCTACAACACGGAGGGGATCATACCCTTCGACGAGCTGGTGGAGCTGATGAGCTCTCAGGGACGGGTCGAGCTGTTCGGCAACGAGTACGTAACGTACCGTGGGGGAAAGCAGAGCATCACACGGCGGGTACACAACCTGGAGTTCGTGCTGATTCTGGATCGAAGCGCCCCGGCATCTGCGGCGGATCGCCGGCGCCTGCAGCGGGCTGTAGCGGCCAGCAGGCTGGCCGTGTTGATGAAGCGCTCTTTCCATCCCGACAAGGTGCGGCAGCTGTTCTCCATTGCACCTGACTGCCGCGATTCGTTTCCGGTTCACCTGGACGGGAAGATCGTGCACCTGCTCATGCCCCATCTTTACCGCTTCGATGCGCAGGCCGGCGCGATCGTCGAGGCAATCGCTGCGGGCGATGCCGCCGGGGACCTGCGGCTGCCGATCCTGCAGCAGCTGCTCGAGAAGCTCGGGGCCTGTGAGGTGACGGACCGCCGGGAGGAGATCCAGGTACTGCTGGAGATCCTGCAGACGCCTTCAGCGTGCCAGCGGACCCGTGACGGAGAGGCGCTCCAGAAGCGCATCCTGTGGCTGCTGCGCAAGTTCGCCCACCGCAAGTACCGCGAGGCTTTCGAGCAGACGCTGGGTGAGCTGCGTGTTTTGAGCCGGCGGGATCCGGAGCGCTTCGCTGCGCTGAACCGGGGGCTGGAGGAGGTCGAGGAATTGGCCCGTGCACGTTTTACCGGGTAGCTCTTTGAGAAATCCGGTGGATCCTGTATGATGAGCTACTATGAGTCAAGCAGTATCGATAAAGATCCAGAATCAGCGTTTCGCCGCCGAGCTGAACGATACGCCGGCGGCGCAACAACTGCTCGAGGCGCTTCCCCTGAAGCTGCGCATGTCCCGCTGGGGGGAAGAGTACTACGGGGACTGCGGGTTGACGATAGAGCTGGACGAGAGCGCCCGGGAGGTGATGGAGGTCGGGGAGATCGCCTACTGGCCTCCGGGAAGCGCCCTCTGCTTCTTCTTCGGTCCGACCCCGGCCAGTACGGATGAGCGGCCTCGGGCCGCCTCCGCGGCGGCACCCCTGGGGAAGTTAACCGGCAGCGCGGAGGCCATGAAGAGCTTCGGACCCGGCATCGAAGCGGAGATCGCCCGGGGCTGAGCCAATCTTTTCCTGGTACTTGCGGCGGATCATTTCTGCGAAGAGCGGGGTTTGCTCCCCCAAAATGAACAAGCCAACCCCGCTTCGATTATTACAGTGCTTTTCGAAGAATCGCCAGAAGGTCCTCTTTTTCTGCTTTTGCAGGATCTATGCCCAAATTGTAGTCCATATACCGCAAGGTTCCCTCGGCTATAGCCTCCAGGTCGTTCTCACTCACTCCTTGTTTGGACAACGGAATCAGCAGGTCCAGATCCTTCAAGAGTTGCTGGACCTCGTTGACGCTGTCCTCGAGACGATCCTGGCCATCGTTGGTATGTTGATCCCGAAGAAACATGCCGATATTTTGGTATTTGTCGGGGTTGCTGTTCATGGAAAATCGCATCGCATGGGGAGTTATGGCAGCCAATGTCTTTCCATGGGTCGTATTAGCTACGCCACCTACAGCATGGCCTAAAGCGTGGCAAATCGTTACCACCCCAACGGCGATCGAGAAACCGGACAGTGTACTCGCATAGCCTATCGCGGTCCTGGCTTCCATGTCGGTTCCATCCCTGTAAGCTCGACGTAGATATTTACCCACCAGACGCATGGCTTTCTCACAGTACAGATCGGTTACCGGCGTAGATATCGTGCTGGTATATGCCTCGATAGCATGCGCCAGAACATCAAACCCGGTGCAGGCGGTTAGATCCGGAGGCATAGACACCATGAGTTCAGGATCCACTATGGCTACTTTTGCGAACGTATAATCGTTGCCTATTCCCGGCTTTTCTCTCGTCTCGGGGTTGGTGATGACCGACCACTGGGTCCCCTCGCTTCCGGTACCGGCCGTGGTGGCCGCCGCTATGATCGGATAGGTTTTTTCGGTTATTTCTGCCGGCCCCCCGGCGCAGAAATCCCAAATGGGACGATTATGCCCGAGAACGATCGCGATGCCCTTTGCAGCGTCTATTGCGCTTCCTCCTCCGAGACCGATTACCATATCGCATTTTGCTTTTCGTGCAATCTGTGCGCCTGTATCGATCTGGGTGTGCAAGGGGTTTGGCCTTACATCAGGATAATACTCGCTGGGTATCCCCTCGCGACTGAGGGAGTCCCGGACCGTCTTGACATACCCGTTCTCCTGGAACAACGTACCTGTTGTAACTATAAGCGCCTTCGTTCCGTATGGTTTTGCGTACGTCCCTATTTCTTTTACTCGCCCGGCACCAAATACGAGTTTAACAGGAATGAAATAATCAAAGCTCTTGTTCATTGGTTTTCTCCTTGTTTCTACCTGTTTTTATTTTTGCGCAAGCTCGGATATTTCAATAGAGCTTCGCGTTTACTCCCCCGTCTATCAGCACTGTCTCCCCATGTATCATCGAACTGGCATCAGAGGCTAAAAAGAGCACCACCGCGGACACTTCCTTCGGATAGGCGAACCTTCCCAATGGTATCCTCGCTTTAACCGGATCGGCCTTGGCTGGATCTCCCCATACTTTCGTTCCCATAGGTGTAAGCACTACCGTGGGCGCTACGGCATTCACCCTGATATTGAACGGACCCAGTTCCACCGCCATGACCTTCGTCAGTCCGATTAACCCGAACTTACTGGCGCAATATGCGGCATGCTCTTCTATGCCTGCAATACCGGCGTTGCTCGAAATGTTGACAATCGTTCCCTTTCTTTTTTCCATCATGTGGGAAGCGATGGTCTTTGTTACCAGAACAGGGGCCCTCAGATTGACAGCCAGCGTTGTATCCCAGTGACGCACCTCCAGGTCGACGATTCTTTCGGGAAAACTGATCCCGGCGTTGTTGATGAGAATGTCTATGCCCGAGGTCTCTCGTAGGAAATACTCTGCCATACGGAGGCAGTCTTCCCCGTTCGCAAGATCCGCTTTGAAGGTGAAACACTCGACCCCCTTCTCCTCTATTTCGGAGGCCAAGGTCGCCAGGGCTTCCGAGTTTCTTCCGGTAGCGGCAATCGAACATCCCGCTTCCGCAAAAGCCAATGCTACGTCTCTTCCTATGCCTTTGGTCGAACCGGTAACAAGGGCCGTTTTGCCGGAAAAATCGAAGGTTATTCCACTGGTACTTATGTCTTGTAATCCTTGCATCAGTTACATTTCCTCCTCTACGAGTCCCGGTGAGTGCCTACCGAGGCAATAGTCGCCGAGACCCAGCTTCACCAGCGTTTTCTTTGCGGGGCATCCGAACTCATCCCAATCCCGCAGTTGATAGTATTCATCAAGCATTTCGAAAATCCGATTTTTCCTTTATAGCCTTGTGCTTTCATGGTTATCCGTTGACAGCTATCCGCCGTTTGCGCCAGCACGAGCCTCTGCCCCTGCAACTGCAGCGTGCATAATCGATTCCTGGGTCGCCTCTTCTCTGCTTAGCTGCGCCGTCACATTCCCCTCGTGCATGACTAAAATCCTGTCAGATAAGTGTAGGATCTCAGGCATTTCTGATGAAATGAGCAGTATACCAACGCCGTTGTCCGCCAGTTCCGATATTATCCTGTGCACTTCGGCTTTGGCGCCGACATCGATACCGCGGGTAGGTTCGTCCAGGATGAGAACCTCGGGTTCCGTTGCAAGCCACTTGCCGATAACGACTTTCTGCTGATTGCCTCCACTCAGGTTCTCGACCTTCTGCTCTCTGCTTTCCACTTTGATTTGCAGTTCCTCGATATATCTGTCGCTCACTCGTTCCTCTTTCACGGCGCTGATAAAACTCCACAGGGTGGTGATTCGTTCGTGTATCCCCATTGTTATATTTTCCCTGGCAGTCATTCCAAGGTTCAGCCCCAAGGTCTTTCTGTCCTCGGGCAGGTATGCAATTCCATTTTTGACCGCATCAACGGGGCTATCGATTCTCACTTCCCTTCCCTTGATCTTGATCGTTCCGGAAGTTCGTTTTTCAGCGCCGATCAATAACTTCGCAAGTTCGGTTCTCCCTGCCCCCACCAACCCGGCCAACCCAAGTATTTCTCCCCTGTGCAGAGAAAAAGAAACATCATGACTATTCGGAGGACCGTTGATATTGAGAACCTCGAAAATCACTTCTCGACCAGGCGATTCTCTTCGCTCGGTATACAGGTTTTCCAGGACTCTTCCCACCATCATGGAGATGAGCATCCCTTTGGTTGCTTCGTGCGTAGAGATCTCGCCGGCATTCTTCCCATCCCTCAAAACCACGATTCGATCCGTAATCTCCAGCACCTCTTCCAGCTTGTGAGAGATAAAGACAATTGATATACCCTTGGATCTAAGGTCCTTCATTAATGCAAACAGAGTCTGTATTTCTTTTTCCGACAGCGAGGCAGTGGGCTCGTCCATGATCAGGAGACATGGTTTGAAGGTGAGGGCCTTGGCGATCTCCACCAGCTGTTGCTGGGCCACCCCCAACTGTCCGACCGGTATCTCGGGGTCTATGTCCACTTTGAACGTGGAAAACAGATCTACAGCCATATTTTTTTGTTTTCCGTAGTCCACGAACAAGCCATGTCGTTTTTTTTCGTTGCCGAGAAACAGATTCTCCGCCGCCGACAGGTTGGAACAGAGGTTAAACTCCTGGAATATGGTACTGATGCCCAGCTCGTGAGCTTCTTGCGTGTTGTGAATCTTTATCGGATCGCCTTTGCAGCGTATCTCTCCTGCCTCCGGCTGATGCACGCCGGTAAGCACCTTCATCAACGTAGATTTCCCTGCGCCGTTTTCTCCCAACAGTCCGATGATTTCCGATTCTCTGATATTGAGATGGACGCCGCGTAGGGCTTCAATCCCTCCGAAGCTCTTGCAGATATCAATCAACTCGAAGATATCAGGGTTCATCTTTCTCTTCCCTATTTGTTCTTCAGCCGGTCCAACGTAGCAGCCAAGATGATAATGCCGCCGATAATAAGGGTCTGCCAGTAGGCGGAAACCTTCATCAGGACAAGACCGTTCTGAATTACCCCCATGATTGCAGCTCCGATTAAAACTCCCAGCACGCTGCCTGCTCCTCCCATCAAGGAAGCTCCTCCGATAACCGCGGAAGCGATGGCATCCAGTTCCCAGCCGGTTCCCATCGCGGCTTGTGCGGAGTCAAACCGGGCTACCATGATAATCCCGGTAACGGCTGCAAAGAAACCTGAAATCCCGTAGACGAACAGTTTGATTTTCTTGACATCGATTCCCGAAAGAAATGTTGCTTGTTCATTTCCGCCTATGGCGAAGATCCTTCTGCCAAAAACCGTATACCTGAGGACAATGTGCGCAACGATAGCGAGAACAAACATGATTATCACAGGGAAGGGGATGCCCAGGACATCGCCTCTTCCAATAAACAGAAACTCCTTTGGGATATCCGTGATAGGCCAGCCTTTTGTTATCACCCAAATCACACCGCGGGCCATGCTCAACATGCCAAGAGTTGGAATGAAAGGAGTCAACCCTACGTAGGAAACAAGCCAGCCCGATATCAGACCGGCACAAAAGCCGGTTGAAAGGCCAATCAGTATGGCAAGAAGCGGCGGAACTCCTGCGGCAAGAGCGAGCCCGCAGGTAACCCCGCTTACACCTATGAGGGAACCAACAGAAAGATCAATTCCTGCGGTAAGAATCGTAAAGAACTCTCCCATCGCAACGATTGCCAGTAACGAGATTTGCCGGGACAAGAGATAGAAATTCTGACCGCTGGCAAATCTCGGAGCGACGGCTGTTATGGCCAAGCCCATGATGACAAGAGCCAGAACTATGCCCGCCTCTCTTTTCCTCACAATCAGCCGGATAATATTGCGTCTTTTCTGCTTCGCTCTTATGGTATTTTCAAAACCGTCCATCAGGTTCTCCCTCATTCCAAAACCGTACATTCCTTCGAATGATGTTCGAGGGAACAGCCTTCGCTGTTCCCTCGAGAAGTGGCTCAGTTGGACATCAGTTCCTTTTTCATGTCTTCCATGTACGAGTCGACATTGTCCTTGGTTACGATGATGACTCCGGTATCGTAGTCTTCCGAAACAGCTTCACCGTCCATTGCTTTCTTCAGCACTTCCACAGAGATCCATCCCATGTTGAAAGTCTTCTGCACCAGAGTGAACTGCATGCTTCCATCTCGAATGGCATCCAGTGTCTCCTCCAGGTCATCGAAACCGCATACCAGAACTTTGCCGACTTTCTTCTGCTCTTTGATCACGGTTGACGCGGCCGGTCCCCCGTAGGCGGAAACTCCGAAGAAACCCGCCATATCGGGGTAGGTCTGAAGAAGGGCCTCCGTTTTGTTGACTGCCTGGGCAAGGTCGGTCTCGAATCCTTCTACCGCAACCACCTTGTACTGCGGTCCCGCATTTTTAAATGCCTTTTGGAATTCTTCGGCTCTCTCCAGCAAGTTGGGCGCACCCAGTGTCGCCAGGAGGAGAGCTACCTTGCCGCCCTTGTTGCCTAACAGCTCCACCATTTTTTTACCGGCGGTGCCTCCTGCAGCCCTGTTGTTCGTACCAACATAGCAGAGCCGACTCGTGGACGGCGCATCAGCGTCGAACGTAATCACCTTTATCCCTGCGGCTATTGCTTCATCCACAACACCTTTCAGTCCGGTGTCATCCGTCGCCGAAATCGCGATACCCTGCACCCCTCTCGATATCAGGTTCTCGATCACTTTAACCTGAAGGTCAACCTCGGCTTTCGGCGGCGCTTCGAACTCGGTCTTTATCCCGAAGTGCTCTCCCGCAGCTTCGAAGCCTTCATAGCAAGGCTCATAAAAGGGGTGAACCAGCTTCGGTACCATCACGAAGGTCACCTGATCTTTTTCCCCTCCTCCTCCGGCAAATGCCAGGGGAAGGGCAATCACCAAGATCATTACCACAGCACAGAATCCTCGTTTTCCTCTCATTTGTTTTCTCCTTCCTTATTCATATTTATTTTCCCTAGAGGAACAGCTGAAACAAGGCTGATTATATTGGCTTTTTCACTGTCATTTGTTTTCTCCTTCCTTCTCTTGTTTGTTGTTTAAATGCAAAGTCCATGCCACAGCAATCTATTTTGGGTAGAACTTTTATTCTTTTGCCAGTAAGCACTTAATTTCGGTTGCCCGTGCTCGTTCGGAGGAATTGTCGTTTCAGAGAGTGCGGGTTACCCAAAGTGTGTAAAACTGTGTAGTTGTGTACCATTCCACCGGGGAACCAGCATGGATGGACACAACAGCGGCGGCCGTTATACCATTTGTATTTGATAAGTTGGAATATCGGGCATAGGTTCTATTCGATTTGATCATTCTTTCCCGCTGGATAGGTGAGGTATTGTTTTGAGCTTGAAACCCAAGCTTCTGCTATTCGCCCTCATTGCTTTGGTAGTACCGGTTTTGTCGATTCTGCTCTTTAGTGCTATCGCTATATACAAGAACGATCTCGTCAGCCACTGGAGATATCTTGACCAAACAGCGGAGCTCATTGTCACCGACATCAAGGAGACGGAAAAATCCTACCTCTCGTATATTTCGGAGTTCGTGGAGGATGAGTATATAAAAACCAAACTCTATGTTCATGCCAAGTACAGAAATTATCTGAGTGACTCCGCCTTCGCGTGGGATTTGGTTCCATTGCGTGATTTCGTCAGCGACTATTCCCTGACACACAGTATTGAGACTGTTTCGGTTTACGAAAGCTTCAGCAGTGCATATAAGAGAGTACTGTACCTGGGCAACTCCACAAATGTTCCATATACCATCGAAAAAGACATAGACGAAAACAAATTCCGATATCTATTTTACGATCAGTTTCTAAACTGTTTATATGTAAATTTCCTTAGACCCGTCTATTCCGATGAGAAAATCACCGGACTCATATTGTTTCAGAGAGCTTTTGACAACGAGTATTTCTACAACTTCACGTTGAAGCATGATATCGATCTGGCTGTGGTTGTCGACAGGAAAATCGCATACAGCTCCTCCAACGGCCACCATAGGGAGAGTGTGGAGAGCATGATCGAGAGCCGTGCCGAGCGCTCGTATTTCCGATCGAAAGATGTTGTTTTTCAGATGGTCATGCATCCTGTCGATTTCGGGAGGGACTTCAGCGGTGCAATCGTAACGATTTCCAAGGGTAATTCCATCATCCGCAGCGGGGGTTCATACATTATAAAACTCTCCATAATCGGCATTGCAGCAATCGTAATCGCTGTAGTTCTATTCTATATCTGGGGTTTGGAACTAATAAAAACCATCCAATCCCTGTTTGTTGGAACAAATGAAGTGTCCCGGGGCAATTTCGAATATCAGTTGTCAGTGAGCCGGAAGGACGAGCTGGGGATGCTCGCTCATAACTTCAACCAGATGGTTTGTACCATCAGGGCTGACAAGGACAATCTCGAAAAGAAGAACAAAGAGCTGCAATTGATGAATTATTACATCGACGCAGTTTTTCAAAGCCTGGAGGTGAATACCATCGTAATCGACGGGAACCACAGTCCGGTGCTCATGAACGATAATGCAAAAAATAAACTGAATCTGCAGTCAAATCGTGAGTTGAAAGACATATTTAGTTTTCCATTCTTTAGCAATAAAGCTCCTTTTTTCAGACAGAATATCGATGAGGTTTTTAGAACGGGTAATTACAAGAATATTCAGGACATAAAGATTGACGATGCTTTCTATGCAGTGGATCTGTTTCCAATCAAGGACACTGACGATGGTGTTTCGGGAGTTATCATAATCATAATCAATGTCACGGACAGGGAGATCATGAAACAAGAGCTGCTGAAATCACAGAAGATCGCGGCGCTCGGACAGGTTTCAGCCTCTTTGGCGCATGAACTGAACAATCCGATTGGCATAATACTGAATCACGTGGAGCTCCTGCAATCAAAAAAACTCACGGAAGAGGAGGAAACTACTTTTCTCGACAGAATTCACTCAGGAATTGTGAGAATAAATAAGCTCATAGAAAACCTCCTACAGTTCTCGCGAAACGAGATGATGGAAACGAAAATGACAGATGTATACGAGCTGATCTTGCAGGTTTTTGAGATTTTCTCTCCTATTTGTCAGAGAAACGGTATTTTGTATGAGATTACCAACAATGCCGACTCTTGTATCATTCACGGCAATGCCACTCTGTTAAAACAATTATTTCTAAATCTTGTAAAGAACGCGATAGAGTCCATCCAGCATATTCACGGTAATCTTGATGTAACGTTGAGCAATAATAACAAAGCTTTGATAGTAGACATTACGGATAATGGAAGAGGTATGCATCCATCAGTGGTGCAAAAGATATTTGACCCGTTTTTTACCAGCAAGGCCCACCCCAACATAGGCCTGGGACTTTCGTTGTGTAAAGAAATCGTAGAAAAGCATCGAGGAACTATTGATGTTGCCAGCTCGGAGGATAATGGAACCAAGGTAACCATAACGCTCCCCTTTGGAGAAAGCTTATGAATAAGGACGAGTTTAAAATATTGATTGTCGACGATGAAGAAGGTATGCGGGAAGGACTGGAAAAAGCGCTGCTTCTAGAGGGTTTTTCTGTTCAAACTGCGGCGAACGCAACAGAGGCCCTTCAGAAATTGAGGAAAGGGGGCTTCAATCTGGCCTTCATAGACTACAAGCTTCCGGATTTGGACGGTATAGAAATCATAAAGAGATGTGAAACGGAATTGTTGAACATAATAATAATCACCGCCTTCGCCAGTATCGAGAACGCAATTGCTGCCATGAAACTGGGTGCATCGGACTATTTGATAAAGCCCTTCTCAAATAAGGAAATCATCGAGATAGCCTGCAAATATTACAAACAAAAAAGTATGATTGGGGAGGAAAACCACGGTCATAGCACAGACAACTTCATTTATACCAGCGAATCAATGAAATCGGTAGTGGAAAACGCAAAATTGATCGCCGGCAGCCCAATACCCGTTTTAATAGAGGGAGAAAGCGGCACCGGGAAAGAAATGATAGCGCGCCTTATCTACAAGGAAGGAGGCTTCGACGGAAAGCCATTTATCGGTATTAATTGTGCAGCCATACCTTCGGAATTGCTCGAAAGTGAGTTGTTCGGATATGAGAAAGGAGCTTTCTCGGGCGCTCATCAAACCAAGATCGGAAAGTTCGAATCGGCCGGAGCGGGCATGGTCTTCCTGGATGAGATCGGCGATATGAGTATTGATCTCCAGGCTAAATTGCTCAGAGTCCTCGAAGAAAAATCGTTCGAAAGAATAGGAGGATTAAAGACCATACCCTTTCATGCCAGAGTGATTTCTTCTACAAATGTCGATTTGCGGGACTATATTCAAAAGGGCATCTTTCGATCGGATCTGTACTTTCGACTAAAGGGCGTTCAAATACATATTCCTGCGCTTAGAGAAAGAGACAAGGACATTGAAGTTCTCGCCCACCACTTCCTCGATCATTATCGAATCAAATATCAAAAAGGAGTTTTGGAACTTTCTGCCGAGGCGCTTCGAAAGCTGAAAAGGCATTCGTGGCCCGGCAATGTAAGGGAGCTCAAACATGTCATCGAATCGGCCGTCTTGTTGGCAGGGTCCAAGAAAAAAATACTATCGGAGGATTTACCTATTGAATCCGGGATTGATTCAATTAGAATAAACGTTCATGAGCTTGAAAGAGCAAGTATCATGAACGCCCTCGTGGAAAATCATTTCAACCGCTCGTTGGCCGCCAAATCTTTACAGATTAGCAGAAAAACCCTTTACTCCAAAATGAAGAGATATTCGATCGAGTTCTGAATGATAGCTATTACAGAACCATTGTGTTTTGGCAAGTATGCAAAGACATGCAATTGGATCTAACCGCTGCCCTTGTTCATGATTAGTGAGTGATAGCAATTTTTATAATCGGAGCAAGGCCGGTGAGGCCGCAGATTTTGTAGATATTGATCGATCAAGCCACGCTACACCGTACATCCACGACCTGCACGACAAAAATGGTTGGGGGGACAAACGGCGGGCATCTGACCAGCTTCTCCCTGGTGGACATCCTCAGCCACGGCCGATCCTGTGCCATTATGAATCCGTATTACACAGTATTTTTTGCACCTGCCATTGAAGATGCTTTACGAACGGTGGGTGGTATCTACGAGCAGGCCGGGCTATCGCAAAAAGGGATTGAGCATTTAAAAGGAAGAGAGCTGGGTGTTGCTGTAGCGGAGGCGATGTTCAACCTGGCTAAAACGATCGGATTTCCGACCAAGCTCAGCGAAGTATCGGGTTTCAGCCAAGACCACATCGAACGGGCGCTCGCGGCTGCAAAGAATCCGCAGCCGAAGATGAAGCTTCAAAACATGCCAGTCCCGTTGACTGCTGAGATGATCGACGAATATATGGGACCAATCTTGGAATCGGCCCGGGATGGCGGTTTGTCGCGGATCAAGAACGTCACTTGATCTTCGTTTAAGATATCCGAAAGGCATTTTGGTAGACAGTGAAGATAGAGCTAGACTACGGCAAGGAAGACCTGGAAATAGAGCTCCCGGAAGGACACTGGATCGAGATTATCGAGCGACGTGCTGTTCCGGCGCTCGAGGATCAGGAAGAGGCTGTGCGGCAGGCTCTGCGCGGACCGATTGACAGCCCGCCCCTGCGCGAGCTGGTGACCGCCGGAGATCGGGTGGGTATCGTCGTTAACGATATCACGCGGGCCACTCCCTACCCCCTACTGCTACCAATCCTTCTGGAAGAGCTTCAAGATATACCGACGTACCAAATCTCGTTTTTCGTGGCCACCGGTACTCACCGGTCGAACACCCGGGATGAGTTGCGGGGGATGCTAGGCGAAGAGATTGTGGAAAAGTATCGAATCATTCAGAACGATGCCCGTGATCGAGACTCCCACCGGCTGGTGGGACAAACAAAGGGTGATCATCCAATCTGGATCCACGGAGAGTTCCTGGATTGCACGGTTCGGATATTGACCGGCTTTATCGAGCCCCATTTTTTTGCCGGCTTTTCTGGAGGGGGCAAGGCGGTTATGCCCGGGCTGGCGCTTTTGGAAACGGTTCAGAATAACCACAGTGTGCACAACATCGACCATCCGCGAGCCACTTGGGGCATTACTAAGGGCAATCCCCTATGGGAGGAAATACAGGAAGCTGCACAGATGGTGGGCGTTACCTTCCTTATGAATGTGACGCTCAACCGTAAGAAAGAAATCACCGGTGTGTTTGCCGGAAATCTGAACAGCGCTCACACCCAAGGATGCAAATTCGTGCGAAGCGGCAGCATGGTCGGGGTGAAGAAGCCTTTCGATATTGTGATTACCAGTAACTCGGGCTATCCGCTTGATCTGAATCTTTACCAGGCGGTCAAAGGGATGAGCGCTGCTGCTCAGATTGTCCGGGAGGGAGGAAGTATTATCATCGCAACGGACTGTTGGGACGGTATTCCTGAACACGGTGAATACGGAAAGTTGTTGAGTGAATCGAACAGCCTCGATGATCTTCTCGCCAGAATTCGTTCGCCTGGATTCCAATGCCAGGACATGTGGCAAGCTCAAATCCAAGCGTTAATCTGTAAGAAGGCCGACGTCTATGTCTACAGCAAGAACCTTACAGAGAAGCAGATACGCGATGCCCTGTTGCAACCGTGTGAGAGCATCGAAAAAACCGTTTCCAGGCTCATTCAACGGCAGGGGAGAAAACTGAATATATGCGTGATCCCCGAAGGACCGCAGACGATTCCGTATATCAAATGACGGGTGTTTAAAGGAGAACCTAAAAACTACCTTACCACTGAAATAGATGTTTCAATGTTGTAGAGAGGTAGGGTGGCTGGCAATCCTGAAATAGTAGTGGGAGTATTATCGGTGCACATTACCGATGACTATTTGGGAAGGGCATGATGTAAAGAAGAAATAGCAGAAGAATTTTTCAACCACAGCGTTGAGACGAATTCAAGAGGTTTTACATTTTAACGACTGATAATAAGGAGAATCGTTGCTCTAGAGGGATACCATAAAAGGATTTAAAAGGCTGGGGCTTGCCGCAGGGGAGGATATTCAGATGAATCAAAAAAATAGGATAATTACGGCCTTGAAGCACGAAGAGGCGGACCGCATACCTACGGGTGAGAATGCTATAGACGGCAAACTGGCCAAAGAGATCCTGGGTACTCCACTGTTGTACAATATGGGCTGGCAGGAGCTTCAGGCGGTATGGAATGGGCGTCGTGATGAAGTTGTTCGAGATGCTTGCAGGGTCCATGTTGAGCTACCTCTGGCTTTGGAGTGGGATTACGTTCGTGTCCCTGTCGTACCTGCGGCGAAAAAGTACAGCCCCCCGGCCATGACCGGAGAAAACTCTTGGATCAACGAACAGGGCTATGAGGTTCGTTTCAATCCTGAAGCTGGGAATATCATTACCAGGAATGAGTTTCCCGAAATGACAGTCGGCGACCTTCCCGATCCGGAGCAAGAAATTGTTATCGACTCTTCCGAACTGGATGCTATTCGACATACAGTCCGGGAACTTGGGAACAGTCATTTTGTAATCGCTCGCACACCGGTGGACGGCAGCTATCCTTGGGCTCAAACCGTAGGTATGGAATCGTTCCTTATGAAGATGATCATGGACCCCGATTTCGTAGAGAAGGCCGTGGCGGTCTACGTCAACCGCTCACTCGCCTATATCAAGGCCATGCTTGCAGAGGGCGTAGATGCCATCATGACTACGGATGACTATTCGGACAATCGAGGACCTATCATGGGTATGGAGCTTTTCCGTAAGTTCGTGCTGCCTGGTATCGAAAAGCAGTGTAGAGTGATTCACGAACTGGGCGGGTATTTCATAAAGCACACGGACGGGAATCTCTGGGAGGTACTCGATGATCTGGTGGAAATCGGCATTGACGGCTGGCATGGCATACAGCGAAACATTGGAATGGAAATGGGCAAACTCAAACAGCGATACGGAAACACGCTTTGCCTGTTCGGCGGAGTCAATGCAGAAACACTGATTAGCGGCACACCGCAGGCTGTGCGAGAAGAGGTGCGCACCGCTATCGAACAGGCCGGTAAGGGGGGCGGACTGGTACTGACCTGCAGTAACGTGGTACCCGCCGGCGCCAGTCTGGAGAACTACCGCGCCATGCGCAAGGCGATCGCCGACTATGGCGCCTACCCGACGGAATGAACATAGAGAAGTAAGGATTGATGAACATGTGAACGAAACCATTGGTCTAAATGGGAAATTAGGAGCATTCGTAAAGGGAACGGTTAGTGACTAAGTTGGCATAGGAAAAGACATACTTGAGACACGAAAGGGATAAGGGAAAGCTGACGGGAAGAGCAGTAGCTTGTGTGTGCCTGGCATGGCACTATGACCGATCTTTTGGTGTATCCACCGGAAGTAAAACTGCCCACCGTGACCGGACGGAAGGACTGGGCGTCCCCGGCACACCAACAAGGCAAAGGCATCGTTAGAAATGGCGGGTCTGGCTGGACGCCCCCGTCGGAAGCATGAGGTAGAACCGCGTACGTAGCGAACAGCGAACCGGCTAAATGGCATCGGGGAGAGGGTCGAGCAGACGCGAAAGGGCAAGACCAGATATCCGGCATATCGAACCGATGTGGAGCCGGACGGTATGTGGGGAAGTCATAGGCCTTACTGAATGGTTGCCCTCCTGTCCTGGCGCCGAGGTCGCCCGAAGGCGCTAGAAAACTGAACCGAAGAGGGAACACCAGAGCGGGGAGGGGACAGAGGGTGGCAGATCCACGGATAGTACTGAAGAGTCGGGGCCTGAAAAGCCTGGTAACAGTGTGGAGGAGAAAACCCCGAGGACCGAAAGAGGAAGAACGGTGGAGCATGTGGAGGGAGAACCCGCCATTGATGACGGTCAACGCACATCCTCGAAACAGGCACCGAAGTTCAGCACCGCCTCAGGAAGGACAGTCTGGTGGAAGTCAGCCAGGTTGTGGAAAGGAGGGGGGCGCCCAGCCTGGACGAGAGACGATGGTGGCGACTCCGACGAGCCGACACAGAGTCATAATAGGGGAGACCTGGAAACGAGAAGGGGTAATAGATACTCGAATCCCTGGACTAAGGGATACCGACCTGAAAAGAATCGGGGAGGTTATCAGAGGGGCAGTCCCTGAAGCCACAGGAGGTGGCGGAAGGGAGGCACTCAAGTGACGGTCATCGTTTAGGAGGAGGCACGGACCGTGCTGCCCCTCTTAAGGGAAAGCCGCTTTTCGAGTAGACTGGAGACAAAAGATGAAAGTATACCTTGATACCTCCGTGCTTTCGGCTCTTTTCGATGCACGAAACCCTGAGAGGCAAGAGCTCACCAAGGAGTTCTTTTCCCGGATTGATGAGCATGAGGTGTTCATTTCCGAGCTGACTCGTGTTGAAGGAGAATACATCAACCAGGGGGCCGTATCAGAGAAATACCCTGAAGATGCGTATCATATCGCTGTGGCCGTTGTGAATGATCTGGATATTGTCCTGAGCTGGAATTTCGCACCACATTGTCCGTAGAAAGACAAAGGACATCGTGAACATGGTGAACACAATGCAGAACCAAAGACATATCGAGATCACCACACCGGGCGAGCTGCTGTAAGGAGTTGCAGAAGATTATGGGAAAGACCACGGAAAAGATCGATGAGAAGATCATCAAGGAGGTCGAGCGGGAGTTTCCCGGCGATCCCGCTCTCCAGCAAATCCATATCGCCAGGAAGCTGATTTCTCAGAAAGCCAAGAAACTGGGTGTAAGCCTTCACGAGTACATCACAAGACATTCGGCGAGGAAGTAAGGGCTCATCCCTGTAAAAGGTGGCTTTCGAGGGTTAATCGTCAAGTCTTTTCGTACCGCTTGAGGCGCTTTTCGCTGTTTCTTTTTTCCGCGAGAGAGATCCCCGGCAATTTTGTCCCACGCCCCCATGTGTCCCACGGGGTCATTATGATGAAAGTCTGAGTGCTTGTTGAATTATGCTTTGTACTGTGTGGCGGGTGACTGTATGCTGCTCTTAACCCATGTTCCCGGGAGAAAAAGGGTAAGGGCAGCACTTTAACGAAAAAAAATTAGAAAATCTAATCTGTTGGCAGATTCCGAATGATACTACAAATTAGTATCATAGTATTCCGTGAATAAGAAGAACATAAACACATCAGCGGCGAGATTTGAAGATCCGGTTCGATCGGATATCTTATGGGCTGATATTGAAAGCCTTCTCTACGCTTTGGGCGCGGAAATTACTGAAGGTAGAGGATCTCGTGTCCGTGTCGCACTCAAGGGTGTCCGCGCTGTATTTCACAGACCACCTCCACGAAAAGTGACAGACAAAGGATCTGTGAAATCAATGCGAAGATTCATAATCGCTGGGGGGGTGAAAGATGCTGAAATATGAAGGATACAAGGCCTATGTCGAATTCGACGATGAGGCTGAATTACTCCAAGGTGAAGTCTTGGATACCAGAGATGTAGTTATTTTCCAGGGAAAGACTGTTGAGGAGGTGAGAAAGGCATTTCGGGATTCGATTGATGACTACCTGGAGTTTTGCGCCGAAAGGAACGAGAAGCCTGAGAAGCCCTTCTCAGGCAAGTTTGTAGGTGCGCCCGGCAGGGGGAACTGTTAGCCGGACGGCAAGGGTGTCCGTCGTGAGGCGGAA
>CAZPQC010000017.1:1489-44089 GCA_964588525.1 uncultured Spirochaetaceae bacterium | reverse complement strand
CCCCAGACCCAGGCTGATCTCCGGGCGGACCTGCTTGAGCGCCTCCAGATCGCTGCCGGGTCGGCGGGCCAGCTCCAGAACCAGGTGATCCACGTGCAGCTCGTTCAAGAAGGCGATCAGGGCTTTCCAGGTGCCCTTCTGAATGGTCTGGCCTCCGTAGTTGCCGAAGCAGAGGTGCACCGCCCGCAGCGGACGGCCGCCGGACGAGGAGCCGCCCCTCAACCCACCGCCACTGCCATCCGACCCGGCTCCCCTCCCGACAGCATCGAGGATCCGGTTGATGGCCCGGGCGGCAAGAGGTCCGTCCTCGGGATTGCCGGGCAGGTTGGCCTCGTCCACCTGCACGCAGGCGCAATTCAGCTCCTCGGCCTGAGCGGCCAGCACTTCGGCCAGGTCCATTAGCAGGGCTTCGAAGTCGCCGTAGTGATGGTCCAACAGGGTTCGTGCCAGCATGTAGGGGCTGGTAACCGTAAACTTGAGGTTGCTGCCGGCTACCGACACGGAACGCTCGCAGTCCGAAGGCAGGTTCAGTGATCCTTCCCCGAGAGAGCCTTCCACCACCCCGGCGGGCTTGCGGCGGAATCCCATCCCGTGCTTGCGCTGGAACTCGAGGGTGTCGAGGCGGCCGATCGTGCTGCGCACGCCGGCCAGCGTGGTGATGAAATACTCGATCATCCCGTTGGTCTCGGGGTGGTTCACGTCGAAGCGGTACAATTCACCGTCGGTGGGCAGGTCGATGCCCGCCTGCCGCTGGATGTCCACGACCACCCGGGTTGCGTCCATCAGGGACTGCTCGGTGGGCATGGCAGCCAGCCAGGCCGGGTAGGGAAAGGAGCCCACCGTGGTGGTGAGGATTCGGGGTTGCCTTTCAGAGCCCCGCCCGACCGCTCGTTTTTTTCTGTTCATCGAAGCAAATTCCTCTCTGATATCACGCGAAGAGCTTCGAGGTTGAGCCAGGGCTCCACCTCATCGATCCGTACCGAAGGCTGTGCTCGAGTTCCCCACGTTCACTGCCGGGATCATGGTTATCCCCCTTGTACGGCTACCCAAAATATAGAGGCAGGCCGGAACGGGGTCAACCCGGGTGCCGACGCGTTGGTGGGAGCCGAAAAGGTTCTCGGCTTGCGGGTTCGACAGACCGAAACCAGAATCCTCAGCCAGAATCCTCAGCCAGAACCCTCAACTATCTCGTAAAATTAAAAGTCGCACGCTAAAATTTGCTGGATAGCCTTGTTGGTTGGCGGTGCACTTTAGCAGATACCGGAAAATTTAATGGAATGTTTAACGGAAAGCTTTAAATTTTTCTACTTTTCCGAGGGTTTAAGAGGTACAAATTCCAAAACGGATCATAATGACCCTCTTTAACCCGGCACCAAGGTCAACGCAGCGCAATGGGCGGGTTATTTTTCGGTTATTCCGCGCAGCCGCGAACCTGCGGTGCCGGCCTTCAAACCTCCCCGTCGTCGAACACGATGGTGGCGCCCCCCACGTCGATCACGTCCCCCGGCTCGAGCACCTTGGTCTTGACAGGCCGGTTGTTGACAGTCAGATCCCCCGAACCCACAACCGTGTAGGCTTTTTTCTTGGAATCGTAGATCACCGTGGCGTGCTGTTCCTTGACACTGGGATTGCCGACGATCGTCAGGTCCGCATTGCGGCTGCCGCCGATCACGGTCTTGGCCGTGCCCAAGGGCATCACCCGGGTTTGAGCCCGGCCCACCCGGGTCTTGAGCACCTCCAGGGTTGCCGGTCCCCTCTTCTTCTCGAACTTTAGCAGGGAGATCAGCCAGAGCAGCACGAAAGCCAGCACGAAGGGTATGACCAACAGCGCACTGAGCCTTTCGAGGGGAAGCCCGAACACGGTGCTGGAGAAGTAGAAGCGGGTGGCCTGCTGAGACTGGCCGTTTTCGCGGACCTGCACCCGGACGTACTTCCTTTCGGCCGGAGTCATGGTCGCCCGGTAGCCGATCAGGTATTCTCCGGCCACCTGCTGGTGGATGCGCTGATAGACCCGGGCCAGCTCCTCCTGGTTGCGGGCGTCGAACACGGTACCCCCCGTCTCCACGGCGATGGCCTCCAGGTTGGGATCCCGCTGTGCGGCGAAATTCACGGCGTACACCGAGATCCCCGCTTCCTGGCAGGCTCGAATCGGCTCGGTGTACCGATAGATCTTCTCCCCGAATTCCGGATGGGTCTTACCCGAATGCTCGAAATAGGGGTAGTTCTCCCCGTCGGAGAGGATCACGACGGCTTTGCGGCCGCCGAACCCGGTAAAATCCTCCACCGCCAGGGTCAGGGCTGCGTACAGCTCGGTATAGGCCTGCTCTGAATCCGGCCGCTCGATCCCCTCCAGGAAGCCCGCCACCTGGGCCTTGTCGCCGGAAGGCGGGGCCAGCAGGGTGTAGGAGGTGTTGTAGGACACCAGTCCGACCGTATCCTTGGGCTGGGTCATGCTGCCTAGGAAGGTGCGGACCGCGTTCTTGGCATGGGTGATGCGCATGCGGCCCGTATCCTCGGTCGGCTGCCCGGCCGGGGTGTCGTACATGCTTCCCGAGTTGTCGATGAGCAGCAGAAAGGTGATCCCCTCCGCCGAGGCACCCCGGGGCTTGAACTCGCTCAAGCCTTCGATCCTCCGGAAATCCTGTCCGTCGGGAGATTCGAAGATGGTGAAACTCTCAGCACCGAGTCCCTCCACCGGCTCGCCGCGGTCGTCGGTCACGCTGACGTAGAGCCGTACGTTTTGGGTGAGCAGAAGGCGGGAGGGGTCGATCTGGGACAGACGCACGTTGTAGCCGAAGAGGGTTGTGGAGCCGATCAGGAGCAGCGCCGCTGCCAGGGCCGCTGTCAGTGCCGAGTTGAATCTTGGTTTCATCGCGATCGCCTCCTCTAATCGTAACTGTAGAACAGCTTGGCCGAGCCGACCTTCAAGACATCGTCGTACTTGAGACGATGCTCCTTGACCGGCTGATCGTTTACCAGCACGGGAAACTTCGGTTCCAGGTTTGTCAGCAGGGCCTCGCCCCTGCGGAAGCGGATCTGAACCTGACGATCCGCCAGATTGTCGTAAGGTTCCAGGGTGATCTGGTTCCGTCTGGCCCGGCCGATGCGTATCCGCCCCTCGTTGAGGATGAACTCCTTTCCCTTCAGGCGGCCGTTTAGCACCCTCAGGGTTCCGAAGGCCATGCTGCGCTCGATGATGCCGTAGAACAGGGCGATGGCCAGCCCCAGTACGACCAGGCCGATCAGTCGGGAGGGAAGGGAGGGGGGCAGGTACAGGCGAGAGTACTCCAGAGCCGCCCCGCCGATCAGGCCTCCGATCAATCCGCCGATCAGGCCGATCCCGATCTTTTTACCGGAAGCCGCCCTGAAACCCTCGGCGGCACCGACGAAGATGCCGAGAAAAGCCCAACCCACGGCCCGGGCGATGGGCAGTCCCACCGTCTGGAAGCTGCGGTAGGAATCCAGAAACAATCCGCCGAGCAGAAAAAGCACTGCCTGCCCGATAAGGAGCCCGATGACTCCCCCGATCAGGCCTACGATCGCTCCGACGATCATGCCGGCCAGGATCCTGGATCCGACCCGGGCGAAGATCCCCGCCGCAGATCCGAAGAAGGCGCCCATCAGCAGTCCCACCGCTCCGCCCAGGGCGGCCACGAACAGCAGATACGAGGGAAAACGTCCCTGCGCCCTCACGATCAGCTCGGTCAAGGGCCAGGCTGCTACTCCGCCCAGTATTCCAAGACACAGCAAGATTACTCGTCGCAATCCCGTGCTCATAGGCACCTCCCGTTATCGCTTACGTTGTATTCCGTTCTATTCGCCGGTGACCTCTAGGGTCTTCTCGCCTCTATCATAACGGACCTTCACCCGCACCGTCTGCCCCGCAAGCACCGTAACCTGAACGCTGCGGGACAGCTGCTCATCCTTTTTAATGGTCAGCTGGTACTCCCCGGGATCGAGAACCAGCTCCCGGCTTCCAGCTTCCAGCGGCTCCAGGGCGCCGTACACCCGCTCCTTGCCCGCGCTCAGGTAGAAGGGGGAATCATCCAGCAGGACCTTCAACCCTTCAGCGTTCGATTCGATCGCCAGCGTGCCGGGGTAGGGGATCAGCTGAGCGTCGAGCTGCAGAAGCGGCTGATAGGGTTTGATCAGCAGATTGAAGCTCTGGGAGTAGTAGCCCTCATGGTCGACTCTGAAGCGGTAGCTCGTTCCGGTTGTCAACGTTGCGGCAATCCTTCGATTCCAACGGACCCAGCGGTTGTTGAGGAAGACGAAAAAACCGGTCGTTCCTGTCAGATCTTCCCCGCTGCGGATGTCGGTTGCTCTGTACCGGACCTCCAGAGGCAGGGGTGGTGTTTGTTCCAGCTGGATCTCCAGACGCCTGCCCGCAGAGGTGTCGAGGTGTTGTTTCTGAAACGTGCGGGAACCGAGGAAGAAGGATTCCCAATGCAGCTGGCCTTCAAGGTTCACCTTGATCCGGTAGCGGCCCGTTTCCAGGTACAGCCGCTCGGACTCGAGGAGGTAGCTTTCCTCCTGCTCGGCGCCCTGCCGGACCCGGAAGCGGAAATCCGGATCCTCGATGCGGATCAGCTCCCCCTCTGTTTCCCGGTACAGCACCGAGGCGATATAGATATCCTTCGGGTCCTTGTAGGAAGCGGGTATCCTGGCCGAAACAACGAGGGATCCGTACTGATCGGGTCTGATGATTTCGTAGTGATATCCTTTCAGGTACACGTAGTACCCGCCTGCGGCCAGCAACGCGGACAGGAACAGTCCGATGAACAACCAGAACACCCAGCTTCGTCTGGGCCGGTAGATGTCCCCGATCTCTCTGCCCTGGATCACCCGCCGGAGCGCTCTCCTGACCGTAGCGGGGTCGCGGCGCTTGATCCTCCGCTCCAGGCGGCGGATTACCTGCCGCAGGTCCTGGAAGCGGCGGCGCCGGTTCGGCTTCATGGACTTGGCGATGATCTTGGCCAGGGCTGGTGCTACCTTGGGATTGACGCGCTTGGGCGGCGTGTACCTGCCCTTGTGGATCAGGGCGATGGTTTCCGCGGTGAAGCTTCCGGGAAAAGGAGTCTTGCCGGTGAGCATCTCGTAGAGCACCACCCCAAGGGAGTAGATGTCGGCCCTCCGATCCACGGTCTTGGCATTGTCGATCTGCTCCGGCGGGATGTAGGAGGGTGTGCCCAGGGTCATCCCGTCCCGGGTCAAGCCCTCCTCGCTGTGCTCCAGGGAGGTGGCGATGCCGAAATCGACGAGTTTGACCTCCCCCTGGTTGGAGATGAGGATGTTGCCGGGCTTCATGTCCCTGTGAATCACCCCTTTTTCGTGGGCGTACTGCAGCCCTTTGCACACCTCGTAGAAGATCAGGGCGGCGGCTTCGTTGGAGAGGTAGCGCTCCCGCTTGATCAGCTGCTCCAGGGACACTCCGTCCACGAACTCCTCGGCGATGTAGTAGGATGAACCCTCCTTGAAGTGGTCGTAGACCTGCACGATGTGATCGTGCTTGAAATCCATCATGATCCGGGCTTCCCGCCGAAATCGTTCGATGAACTGGGGGCCGCCCCGCAGGGTGAGCTTCTTGAGCAGCACGTAACGCTTGAGGGTGGGGTGCTTGGCCTTGTAGACCGCCCCCATGCCGCCCTGTGCGATCTTCGAGATTATGATATACTTGCCGACTTTTCGGTTCGTGCTGACCGGCTTGGCTGGTTTTTTATTCATCGATCAGTTCCCGATATGCCTCCCTGTCCAATTCCCGGATATCCCGGTCCAGATCGATCCCTCTTCCCGCCGGAAGCACGGCCACGACGTAGCGGTCCGGATCGTGGATCTGCACGTAGCGTCCGTCGGAGCGGAGGTTGTAGCTGCCCCGCACCGGGCGGTGGCCGCCCAAGTGGAAGGCGGTTGCGGCCGCCTCCGCCCCCAGGTAGTGTTCCAGCATCTGCTCTACGCTCCCGGGCTCCGCCTCTTCGTTGTCGGTCCAGGTCAGGCCGTATACCACCTGGGGCTGGCGGCGGTATTCGAGGACCTCCTGCTTCGGTATGAACCAGGCCGGCTCGGCGTGGGAGGCCAGGAAGTTGCCGCCCACTGCCAGGAGGGGGAAGCTCTTCTCCAACTGGGCGTAGACCTTGAGGATCTCCTCCCCGTAGAAGTGTTCCATGTAGATGCGGACCATCAGGCCTTCATTGGCGAACTTGAGAAAGGGGTAGTTGCCTTCACCCTGCTCATTGGCGATGTTCTCGTGATTGCCTTTGAGGAAGTGGAGGTGATCGGGGAAATAGCGTTTGAGGGTCATCACCATCTCCATCACCCCGAGGCTCTCCCTCATCTCCGCATCCATGTTGCCGTGCTTCCGGTATCCCCCCTTGAACTCCTCCAAAGCCGCCTGCCAGCGGGCCACTGCTCTGCCTTCGGCATGGAAACCGTCGCCCAGGAACAGGACCTGCAACTGCCCTGCGGCCAACCGATCCGCTGCCGACAGATCCTGCTCGTCCTTCTCGGCCAGCACGGCCAGGACGAGCTCCATGCGGGCGTGCAGATCCGGCACCACTACGGTTGGGATACCCGGATCCAGATACAGCAGGCCGCCGGGGCGATCGTCCCTGTCGCGTGGACGAATCTCCTCCGGCTCGTTGTCCAGTACCTCGATAGTCGCCAGGGTTTCTTCCAGAAGCTCCTCGGGCTCCGGAGGTGTGTCGCGCTTGTAGATCCGCTTCAGATCGTCGATTACCAGTTTGAGTTTACTCCAAATCCAGGTCTCTGTTCACCTCGACGAATCCTTCTGCCAGAATCATGGTCGCCTTGGTGATTTGCTCTTCCTGCTCTTCCGGCTCCAGATCCCCCGTAGTCACGGCGATCTTGAAGATCGGAGAGGAGCTCTGGATAGGACCGGGAGAGAAACGAACCGGTTCTCCCACCTGCACGTCGCTGGAAAGCTGCGAGTCCTCCTTGCTGGCCGTCTCCGGCACGTCCTGGCGCAGGCCGATGCTGGCGTACTGGACTGTTCGTCCTCCCTCGATAACCGGGCCGATGTTCAGCAGAGATCCGGAGTAGGTCATGGCCAGGCAGCCCTGCTCATCGTCCTGATCCAGCTCCTCCACCTCGGCCATACTCATCTCCGCAAGCTGGTTTTCGAACAGCTCTTTCTTCTCCAACCAACCCTTGGCGATCATCTCCACAGAATCCTCGTTGTCGGGTAGACCCGAGGATTTGGTAATCTGCCGAATATGATCCTGCACTTCCGCCGGAATTTGATCCAAATACTCGCCCATGTGTTCCTCCTCGTATTCCCAGTGTTGCTACAAGTATAACTCACCCGCGGAGAAAGCACAGTGATAATACTACAAATTCCCTTGTTTCTTTTCGGGGATCGAGTAGACTGATGGCAGGAGGAGAAACCATGGAACCGGACATACTTCCGCCGGAGGTTTATGTGGAAATCCTCAACGGGGATCGGGAGGGGGAGAGCTTTCCCATCACCCGTAAGACCGTAACCATCGGTCGGGATCCCGCCTGCGACCTCCACCTTCCCGATCCCTACGTTTCCCGCAAGCACTGCCAGATCGTTTTTCGGGGAGACCACTTCACCATGATGGATCTGGGCAGCCTGAACAAGACCCAGGTCAAGGAGAAGGAGTATATCCAGAAGAACCTGAAAGACGGATATGTACTAACCCTTGGAAAGACGCAGCTGCGTTTCCGCTGGCCGAATGCCAAGGCCTGGCTGGCGGAGCAGGGGATCGAGGACGAAGAGGAGGCTGCCGATGAGTGATGAGATTCAAGGGCTTTCGGATGCGGTTCGCTCGCATCTGAAGAAGATCACCCGCAGCTCCGGTTTGCCCGATACGGAGGAGTCCTTCCGGAGGATGGCTGAGGTCTGGCTGGAGAAGAAGCGGCTGTTTGAGGCGCAGATCCACGCTTTGGGCATGGTTGAGGTAGAGTCCTTTGCCAAGGATGATCCCCGGGGAACGCTGCTGCTGTCCTATTCCGGGTCGCTGATAAGTCTGGGCACGCTCTCCGGGGGCGCCAGGCGGGTGGAGTACGCCAGCATCTCACTGCGTGCCGATGTGCCCGATCTGGTGATCACCGAGGGCAGCGGATTGGCCGCGGGTATACACGTAGACGGGGAGGCGGCCTTCTCCAGCGGCCAGGTGCGCAGCACCTCCAGCCTGCTGAAGATCGCCGTCTGTCCGGAAGAAGTCGGCCCGGAGGAGCAGGACAAGCGCATCCGGGAGGCCACGATCTTCCTGACCAATGGATTCGTCAAGATCAACAGGACCGTTCTCTCTCCGGGTGAGGATCTGCCCGACCAGTTCACCAGCCAGGCGATCGTTGCCTACCTGGCCAGAAAAAACGGGTTGACCCAGAAGCAGGCCCGCCAGATCATCACCGATTACCTGACCATGATCGAATCGGGAGTGCTTCTCGGAGAGCGGGTTCCTCTGGGAAAGATCGGCAGACTGTTCTTGAAAAAACGGGCCCCCCGCAAAGCCCGGGTGGTCGTGAATCCGGCCACGGGCAAGGAAATCACGGTTCCCGCCCGGCCGGAGGAGGCGGTTCCCAGGATCTCATTCAGCCGCTCCCTGAAAGAGCGGGCGCGCCGGGTCGAGCTGGAGTAGATGGGCAGGCCCCACACCCTGGATAATGAACTGGCAGAATGTCGTTACAAATTGGCGGGAGCTGCTGCTGAGCGGAGGGCTCCTGGTCGGCGCCGTGCTGGCCGGCATCCTGCTGCACCTCCTCCTCTCCCTGGTCACGAGAATCGCGGTGGGACGGAACGCCGAAAGAGGCGGTTTGATCGTTTCCTCGGTGATCCGGCACATGAAGGGTCCTATTCGTCTGGCTCTGCCCCTGCTGATCGTGGCCGCGGTTATGCCCTTCGTCCAGCTGGCGGAGAATCTGCTCAATTTACTGCGCCACGGTATCAGCATACTGGCGATCGCAACAATCGCCTGGATCGTAACGCGCTCCGCCTCGGTGCTGGAAGATTACCTTTTCGACAAGTACAAGATAGACAGCGAGGATAACCTCAAGGCGCGCAAGATCCGCACCCAGATGGTCTATCTCAAGCGGGTGTTCGCCGTGATCGTCGGGGTGATCGCCCTGGCCTTGATCCTGATGAATTTCGACAGGGTCCGGCAGTTGGGCACGACCATCCTGGCATCGGCGGGGATCGTGGGCATCGTTCTGGGCTTCGCCTCCCAGCGCACGATCTCCCTGCTTTTTGCCGGCTTCCAGGTGGCTTTGACTCAGCCGATCCGTATCGACGACGTGGTGATCGTGGAAAATGAGTGGGGACGAATCGAGGAAATCACCCTCACCTACGTGGTGGTTCGCATCTGGGACAAGCGAAGGCTGGTCGTGCCGATCTCCTACTTCACCGAGAAATCCTTTCAGAACTGGACCCGGGTTTCCGCTGACCTGTTGGGAACCGTATACCTGTACTGCGACTATACGGTTCCGGTGCAGGCGATTCGGGAGGAGCTGAAGCGTATTCTCGAGGGCAGCGATGACTGGGATGGAGAGGTTTGCAGCGTGCAGGTGACCGATGCCACCGAGCGGACCATGGCCGTGCGGGCTCTGGTGAGCTCGGCTGACGCCTCCCGTCTCTGGACCCTGCGCTGTCAGGTGCGGGAGCAGCTTATCGATTTCATCCGGAGGGAGTTTCCCGAGAGTCTACCTCGCTTTCGGGCACAGCTCGACTCAGAGAGAGCATAGGGTAGACGGGGCCTCGGCACGGCCGCTACGCTCAGGCACGCTGGCGCTGGCCAAAGCGCCGCTGAAGCGCAGATTTCCTGCAACCTTCCCGGCTGTTTCCCTGTCCATCTAATCAAATACTACAATTTTCTCGAATTTTACTGGAGTAGGGGGTGTCGTGTTGGCCAGAGGAAAACCGGATATCGACTCGGAACGCTGCAAGGGTTGCGGTCTCTGCGTGAAGGCCTGTCCCGAATCCATCCTCGAATTGGCGGAAACGTTCAACAAGCAGGGACACCACCATGCGGTTTGTGTCAGTCCCGAGCGCTGCACGGCCTGCATGTTCTGCGCCATCATCTGTCCGGATAGCGCCATCGAAATCTGGCGCTATGCAAAAGCGGGTTGAGGGGGCTCGTCGTGGCTGAACCCGTATTGATGCGCGGCAATGAGGCGATAGCGGAGGCGGCGATCATCGCCGGCTGTCGTTACTACTTCGCCTACCCCATAACCCCGCAGAATGAAATCGCAGCCTACATGGCCAGGCGGATGCCCGAGGTCGGCGGAACCTTCCTCCAGGCTGAGAGCGAGATCGCGTCGATCAACATGGTACTCGGCGCCGCCGCGGCCGGGGGCAGATGCATGACCTCCTCCAGCTCACCGGGAATCAGCCTCAAACAGGAAGGCCTCTCCTACATGGCGGGTACGGAGCTGCCCGGCGTCGTGGTGAACATGATGCGCGGCGGGCCGGGGCTGGGCAATATCGCCGGAGCTCAGGGGGATTACTTTCAGGCCACCAAGGGCGGAGGTCACGGGGATTATCACATGATCGTGCTGGCCCCCGCTTCGGTGCAGGAGCTGGCCGACCTGACCGTGGACGCCTTCGATCTCTCCGACAGGTACCGGATCGTGACCATGATCTTGGGAGATGGGTTTCTGGGACAGATGTCCGAGTCCCTCCTGCTGCCGGAGCCGCCGAAAAAGCGTTACGACAAATCCTCCTGGATCCTCGACGGAGCGGCCGGCAGAGAACCCCGCACGATCGCCTCGCTTCGGCTCAAACCCGAGAACGGGGTGGAGCAGATCAATCTCCGGCTTCAGGAGAAGTACCGGAAGATCGAGGCGAAGGAGATCCGCTTAGAATGTTATCAATGCCAGGATGCCGAGGTGCTGCTGGTTGCCTTCGGGCTGGCCGCCCGGGTTTGCAAAGCGGCGGTCAACCAGCTGCGCTCCGGGGGAGTGCGGGCCGGCCTGTTCCGCCCGATCACCCTCTGGCCCTTCCCCTACCGGGAGCTGCTGCAGAGGGCGGGGAGGATGAAAAAGGTGCTGGTCGTGGAGATGAACGCGGGACAGATGCTGGAGGATGTCCGACTGGCTCTCGGCGACAAGGTTCCAATAGAATTCTACGGGCGGATGGGAGCGATGCTCGTAGAGGTGGAAGAGATCATAAAGAGGATAGAGAATCATGAGAAGTGAAGCGGCTGAGGCCAAAAGGGTGTACTCCCGGCCCGAAACCCTCGTCGATATCCCCACCCACTACTGCCCGGGCTGCGGACACGGAATCATCCACAAGCTCATGGCCCAGGTCATTGACGAGTTGGGCGTGCGGGAAACGACGATCGTGATCGCGCCGGTGGGATGCGCGGTTCTGATCTACAACTACATCAATGCCGACGGTCTGGAAGCGGCCCACGGCCGGGCTCCCGCCGTGGCCACCGGAGTCAAGCGGGTCCTGCCGGATCGTTTGGTTATCTCCTACCAGGGCGACGGTGATCTGCTGGCCATCGGCACCGCGGAAACGGTCCATGCGGCCAATCGGGGCGAGAACATCACAGTTCTGTTCGTAAACAACGCCATCTACGGGATGACCGGCGGACAGATGGCTCCGACCTCCCTGGCGGGCCAGAAGACAAAAACCTCGCCCTATGGCCGCAACCCGGCAGAGGCGGGCATGCCGATCCGGGCCTGCGAGCTGCTCAACACGCTGGAGGCGCCCGTATTCATCGAACGCTGCTCGGTCCACGACGTGCCCCATATCCTCAAGGCAAAACGGGCTACCAAGAAGGCCATCGAGAATCAGGTGAAGGGTCGGGGTTTTTCCTTCGTCGAGTTCCTCTCCATGTGCCCGACCAACTGGGGAATGAGCTCCCAGGCGGCGGCGGACTGGGTGGGTAGTGAGATGGTTTCCTACTATCCTCTGGGCAATTTCCGGGACCGGTAGGAAGGAGCAAGCGATGCGGGAAGAGATCATTTTCGCCGGCTTCGGCGGCCAGGGCATCATCCTGTCGGGCACGATCGTCTGCCTGGCGGCTATGAGGGAGGGAAAGAGGGTCACTCACATCCCCTCCTACGGCGCGGAAATGCGCGGGGGCACGGCCAACTGCTCGGTGGTCGTGAGCGACGAGGAGATCGCCTCACCCCTGGTTCCCCACCCCTCGGTGGGCGTGGTGATGAACAAGCCCTCCCTGATCAAGTTCGAGCCCAAGCTGAGGAAGGGAGGCATCCTGCTGTACAACAGCTCGCTGATCGATATCGAGCCGTCCCGGAAGGATCTCCGCTGTATCCCCGTACCGGCCAACGAGATGGCGGAGCAGGAAGGCAGCGCCCGCTCGGCCAACATGGTCATGCTCGGCCTGCTGGTAAAGATCAAACCCGAGATTGCCTCCCTTGATTCGATAGAGGCGACCCTGGAACAGGCCGTTTCCGCCCGGCACCGAAACCTCAACGAGATCAACAAACGCTGTCTGGCGCGGGGATTCGATCTGGACGGGGAATAGCTACTCGGCCAGCTCCGCCAGTATGGCGTTGGTCCTGCGCCCGTACTCCAGATAGATTTCCTCCGCCTCCCTGCCGCCGGCGGAGGTCCCCAGATGAATCTGAGCCGTGATATGGGGCTCTATCGAGAACGCCCCCTTGTAGCCCATGTCCAGAAGGGATCCCAGGATCAGGCGGACCATGCTCTGGCCCTCTCCCGGGTAGGTGTACTCGATCTCCCCCTTCGTAGTTTTGGCGCAGTCCTTGATGTGAACGTGCTTGATGAACGGCAGGGCGGTCTGGTAGAAATCCCAGGTTTCCGCCGGTGAATGCCCTTCACCCACCGGATTTCCCGTATCGAAGACGACCTGCAGGTTGGGGGAGTGGACCTCCTCCAACAGTATCTTCTGGTTCTCCGGGCTCATGCCGCCCCAACCGGAGCAGTTCTCGTGCACCATCACCACATCCCCGTCCGCGGCTATGCGGGCCAGCTCCTTCATCCGGCGGATCGCCTCCTTCCGCCAATCCGCCTCGGCCAACCCGTCATTGGGGTAGGACATGACCCGGATGAAAGGGGTCCGCAGGCTCTGCATCCGGGCAGTGGCCCTCTTGAGCTCCTCCACATCCGTCTGGAAATCCGAGCTGATGGGCCGCGCCCAGTTGGCGATGGAGGAGGCAAAGCAGATCACCTCCATCTGCTCCTCCTGCAGCGTGCGGTAGACCTGGTCGAAGGCTTCGTCGTCGATGGCGCAGACGTTTGTCTTGCCGATCAGACGCAGCTCGAGGGTATTCCACCCCAAGGTTCGATGAATGCGGATCTGCTCTTTCAGCTCCGGTGAGCCCTCATCAGCGATGCCGGTAACGATCATTATTTTCTTCCTTTCGATTGATGCCTCGAGTCGAGCGCTTTTCATAGATCCTGTATGTTTTTGTTTGCACCAATCCCAGCTTCTTCAAGGCGTTTATCATACTCGCGTTGTCCTCCAGGACATAGCTCGCCTCCATTCGCACCCCCCGGGGGGCCAGGGCTTCGTACAGACTCGTGTACAGCAGCACGTCGAGCCCCATTCCCTGATACTCCGGAAGCACGGCCAAACCGAAGAGCCGGAAGTCCCGAAGGCGCCTGCGCATGCCGAGCAGGGTCAAAAAGCCCAAGGGAAAGAGTCTGCCCCGGATCTTTCTGAGTATGATGTTGATGTCGGGAAACCCCAAACAGAATCCCACCGGTTCGGCAGCTTGTTCCACGATCCAGATGGCATCCGGATCGGCGATGGGTTTCAGCTTCTTGAACGTTGCCTGCAGCTCTTCCAGCCCGTACGGCGCCCAGCCCCAGTTGTTGCGGATCGCCTGGTTGGAGATGCGCCAGATCGTCTCGGCATCCCGGAGCAGGTGCTTCATGTCGATCGGGCGGATGCGGATATCGGGTCGGCGGGAGTGCATCTTTTCCCGAAAGCGGATGAAACGTTCCGGTATCCGATATCCCTTCCGGGCGTCTCCCTCGAAGGCCAGCAGGTCCTTGACCTTTTCGTAGCCCAGCTCCTCCAGGAACTCGTTGTAGTAGGGGGGATTGTAGGGCATCATGAAGGTGGCCGGCCTGTCGAATCCCCGGTACAGGGATCCCCAGCACTCCTCCACCGGATTGATCGGTCCGCGAACCGTGTCCATGCCCCGGGCGGCCAGCCAATTTTCCGCTTCGCAGAACAGCGCCGCGGCTATCTCGGATCTGCGGATCGATTCGAAAGACCCGAACATCCCGATCTTCGATCGATAGTAGTCGTTGAAGTTGTGGTCCGCGTAGGCCAGGACCCTGCCGGCCACCTCGCCGTCGGCCCGGGCGAGGAACAGAGCGTAGTCCGAGTGCGCCAGCAGGGGATTCCTGGTGGTGAAGGTCTGCCGTTCTTCCACCCAGATCGGAGGTGACCACAGCGGATCCCGGCTGTAGAGAGTCCGGGGGAAGTAGATGAACTCCCGCAGGTCTTTTCGGGATTCGACTGTCTCGATGGTTACCGCCACTTTGTACCCGTTCAATCCGGGGGATGCTCGCCCTTCTCTCCGTCGTGGAAGCTGTCATTCTACTTGGTTCCGGCGTTTTTGCCAATCAATAGCCGCCGCCGCTGCTCGGCTTTTCGACCGCGGTGCTCACCGTGACTGCACGACTCGGGGGCAGTCATTTCAATGAGAGTGCGGATTGGGTTATACTAGAAGGCAGGAGCGCGATATGAAACGCAAGGGACCGATCATCATTATCAGTTCTGGGGCAATTCTTATCGTTGTACTGGCGGCCGTGTTGTTTTTCGTTCTCTCATCTCCCAGAGCCGCCTCCTGGGACGAGCCCAAGGAAATGCGGCAGCGGCGCCTCGACATGGTGAGCCGCCAGATCGCAGCCCGGGGGATTCGGGACGAGGCCGTCCTGGAGGCGATGCAATCCGTTCCCCGCCATCTGTTCGTGCCCAAGTCGATGCAGGAGCGGGCCTACGCGGATTCGCCCCTGCCGATCGATGCGGGACAGACCATCTCCCAGCCCTACGTCGTGGCTCTGATGACCGAGCTGCTGGAGCTCGAGCCGCAGCAGAGGATTTTGGAAATCGGGACGGGATCCGGGTATCAGGCGGCGGTGCTCTCCACTCTGGTCGAAGAGGTGTTCACCATCGAGATCAAGGAGATCCTGTATCGCCAGGCGACCGAGAGGCTCGAAGAGCTGGGCTACGGCAACGTACACACCCGCCACGGGGACGGCTACTTCGGCTGGGAGGAAGAGGCGCCCTTCGACGGCATCATGATCACCGCTTCGGTGGATCATGTTCCGCCTCCGCTTCTCCAGCAGCTCGTCGATGGGGGCAAAATCGTGCTTCCCCTGGGACATCCCTTCAGCTTCCAGAATCTGGTGGTAGTGACCAAAGATGGGGAGGACTATCGGCTTCGGCAGGTCACGGGTGTTCTCTTTGTGCCGATGACCGGAAAAGCCTTGGAGAAATACTAGTGGCGGCTCCGCCGGCCCGGCAAGCGGCATGATACTCCCGGCGGTTTTCACGGTCTCTCTGACCGCCCTCTGCTACGAGGTTCTGCTAACCCGATTCTTTTCCTTTTCCCAGTGGAACCACCTCTCCTTCATGGTGATCAGCATCGTCCTGTTCGGCTTCGGTGCCAGCGGCAGCGTGCTGAGCCTGGTGGAAAGGCGCCGCCCCGGCCGGTCGGCGGCTATGCTCGACTCGCGGGGGTTCCTCGTGCTGCTCGTGATCTGTTCGATCGCCATCAGCGGGTCCTTCCTGTCGGTGAAGAACATCCCCCTGGATTATTTCCGCATGCCCCTGGAGTGGCGGCAGGGAGCCTACCTCCTGCTCACCTTCCTGATCCTGCTGCTTCCCTTCTTCTGCGCCGGAAGCGTGGTCTCCCTGGCCTTTGCCGGCATGTCGGGTCAGAGCGGGTGGATCTACTTCGCCAACATGCTCGGCTCCGCGGTGGGCGCCTTGCTTCCCGCCCTGCTGCTGCCCCTGCTGGGGGAGGGGCGGATCGTTTTTTGCTGCGCCCTGCTTCTGCTCACTGTTCCCTTCCTGCAATACTTAGGTCGCCGCCGGCGGGCGGAGAAAACGGGTCCCCGAGGATCCCGGTGGATCCTGGCGGCTTCGGGCGTCCTGTTCCTGCTCACCTGCCTGCCGCTGGCTTACAGAGGGGGAGCGCTTCTGGAGATCCACCCCTCTCCGTACAAGCTGCTGCCCCAGGTGCTGCAGTTTCCCGAAACCTCGATCGTGTCCCGGCACAACACCATCCGGGGACGCCTGGACAGGCTGGAAAGCCCCTACATCCGTTTTGCCCCCGGACTGAGCCTGAAGTACTCCGGGAATCTTCCGCCTGCGACCTTTCTGGTGCAGGACGGGGATGCCCTGTTTGTCTGCTACGATCTGAGGGATATCCGCTCGTCGGCCTTCAGCCGCTTCCTCCAAAGCTACGCGGGCTACTCGTTGCGCACAGAGGAACCACCGAACAGGGTGCTCATCCTTCAGGCCGGCGGGGGCTTGAGCCTGCCCTGTGCCGTGTCCGCCGCTGCCCGGGACATTACCCTGCTGGTCGAGCATCCCGAGGCGGCGGCCCTGTACCGCACCGTAACCATCGCGAGCGGGGATCGTCCCCACCCCGCGCTCCGCATAGTTTCGGGCAACATGCGTCGCTATGTAGCCCGGGATCGGCAGCGCTACGATCGGATCCAGGTGGAGGCCTGGGGACCCTCGGTTCCGGGCATGGCCAGCCTGGATCAGGAGCATCTGCTGACCGTGGAGGCGTTCGCCGACTACCTGGCCCACCTGGAGCCCGAAGGCCTTCTGATCATCTCTCGCAAGCTGCTACTGCCCCCCTCGGATATGTTGAAGCTCTTCGCCGCGGCCTTCATCGGCCTGCAGAGCATGGGCATGGAAGACCCGGCCCGCCACATTCTGCTGATTCGCGGCTGGGACAGCTATACCCTTCTGTGCTCCCCCTCGCCCTTTGATCAAAGCTCCCTGGCCGACCTGCGCGACTTCTGCCGGCAGCGCAATTTCGATCTGGTGTTCTATCGGGGAATCGAGCCGGGAGAGGCGAACAGATTCAACAGTTTCGCCGAAGCCTTTCATTTCCGGGAGATACAGTCGCTTTACCGGGCGCTTCGGGAAGATCGTGCCGGGGCGTATTTCCGCGGTTACTACCTGGACATTGCTCCGGCTCGGGATGATCGGCCCTTCCACAGCCGCTTCACCCGCCTGTCGAAACTCGGGGCTCTGTTCCGCTCGACCGGAAGCCGTTTTTACACGTTGTTCCTGTCCGGGGAGACGATCGTGCTCGTGGTTCTGGGCATCGCCTGTGTGCTCGGCCTGCTTCTGCTGCTCCTGCCCCGATTGCTTTCCCGGCCTCCGGGAACGGTTCAGGAGCCAGGCCGCCCCCGCAACGCCGCGATTGTTGCCTATTTCCTGGCTGCAGGAGGGGGATTCATGTTCGTGGAGATGGCTTTTCTGCAAGGCTATACTTTCGTATTCGGTAATCCGGTAATCGCCTTCACCGTTGTCCTGGCCGAGCTGCTCGTCTCGTCGGGGATCGGAGGGGCCGTAACTGCCCGCTGGAAGCGGCGAATCCTCCCGCCTGTCCTCATCAGCCTGGTAATCTGCGCGGTCGTGCTGTTTTCACTGTTCGGGCGAATGGAACAGCAGCTGCTGCAGGCATCCGCCGCCGGGCAGGTCCTGGGCTCTTTCGGGCTGCTGGCGCCGATCGCCCTGCTGATGGGCGTGCCTTTTCCGGTCGGCCTGCGCCTGCTCATTTCCTCGCCGGGCTTGCGGGCTTACGGCTGGGCTGCCAACGGCGTAGCTTCGGTGGTGGCTTCGATCCTGGCCATACCCCTGGCCATGACCTGGGGCATCAGCCGCCTGCTGCTGCTGGCCGCGCTCTGCTATGCCCTGATGCTCGGGGTGCTGCTTATCAAAGATTGAACAGGCGAATCAGGAACCCCCACCTGAGCAACCCGACGGAGAACCAGGGAACGTAGGTGATCAGCAGCACCACCGCCAGCAGGGCCAGGAAGAAGGGAATCACGTTTCTGTAGATGCGCACCAGAGGCTGTTCGAAACGGTAGGCGGCCAGGAACAGGTTCAATCCCACCGGCGGGGTCAGATAGCCCACGCCCAGATTGGCCAGGAAGATCACCCCCAGGTGAACCGGGTGGATGCCGAAGGCAGCGCCCAAGGGGATGATCAGGGGAACCACTACCAGGATGGCGGAGAAGATATCCATCAGGCAGCCGGTGACCAACAGCGCCAGGTTCAGCAGGATGAGGAACACGTACTTGGAGCTGATGTTCGCCTGCACCCAGCTGCTCAGGCGCATCGGCACCTCCGCATCCACCAGGTAGTATCTGAGGCCGTTGGCCGCAGCCAGGATGATCAGAACGCCGCCTATGATGGGGATGCAATTCAGCATGACCCGGGGAAGGTCTCTGAGAGACAGATCCCGGTGGATGACCATCTCAATGAAAAGGGCATAGATAACGGCGACCGCACCGGTTTCCAGCAGCGTGAACAGGCCGCCGAAGTAGCCCAGGAGTATGATCACGGGCAGCAGGATCTCCCAAAAGGAGTCTTTGATGGAGGCCGCCGCCTCCCTGATATGGAAGGGAACCGGCTTGACCTTGCGGGTTACGGCGGTGAACACGCCGATCCCGCACATAGTGATCACCATCAGCAGGCCGGGCAGGAAGCCGCCCACGAACATGTGGAGGATATTGATCTGGGCGATAACCCCGTAGAGGATAATCGGCAGGCTGGGCGGGAACAGCAGTCCGATCGACCCCGAACCGGTGATCAGACCGTTGGCAAAATCCGTGGAATAGCGGCCGCTCTCCACCAGGACGTAGGCCAGCAGAGCCCCCAGGGCCAGGATGGTCACGCCGGTCGCACCTGTGAAGGTCGTAAAAAAGGTGCAGACCAGGACCGTCATGATGATCAGTCCGCCGGGCAGCCAGCCCAGCCAGGCCCGGAACAGGCGCATCAACCGCTCTCCGGCCTTGCTCTCCGAGAGGATGAAGCCGGCAAAGGTAAACAGGGGAATGGCCGGGATGCTGTATCCGGTCAGCAATCCGTAGGCCTCATTGGGAATCACCTCCAGGGCCCCAAAGGAATGCACGAACAGCAGGTAGGCCACTCCCCCCAGCACGATGAAGATGGGCGTGCCGAAAAAAATGGATACGATCAGGATGCCTACCCCCACCAGGGAGATGCTCTCGGCGATGCGGAACAGGAGCTCCTGAATACTGTCGAAGACCGGGGGTACCTGAGGCAGCACGGCGTCGAGGACGTTCATTACCGAGCTGAAGGCGATGATCGTTCCCAGGAGGAAACCTACAGCGGCCAGGCCCCGCTTCAGTCCACGAATCGGGGCGCGGGTCAAAAATCTTACGGTGATGAGCAGGAAACCGAGCGGAATCACGGCCACGGCGATCTGGATGGGGATGAAAGCGATCTTCTTGGTGGGATCGAACCCGATCAGCACCAGGGAGAGGGCGCTCCAGGCCATGGCCGTAGAGATCGTTGTGGAGATGAACAAAGTCCCCGTGGTGATCCAGCTGCGAACCGATTCGCGCATCATCTCCAGACCCACCGACAGGGTGATGTGCTTGCCTTCCCGGGAGGTGATGGCCCCGCCCAGGCAGGTCAACCAGAGCACCAGATGCTGGGTCAGATCCGCGGAGCTGTGAATGCCGGTTTTGAAAACGAGCCGGGCAATGATCTCGAGGGCGGGTAAAACGGCGATCAGCAGCAGGATGATGCTGTTAATGCCGTTTTCGAAGCGGAAAATCGTCCGCAGGATCCTGCTTTTCGGGAGCTCTTGGGTGTCTGCGGATGCCATCAATTAGAATGCCTTACTGCTGCCGATACTCGGACATGATCCGCTTGGCTTCTTCGTACAGATCCCGGGAGATCACATCGCCGATCAAGATGCCGAAGCCCTTTTCGACCAGGTCTTTCCACTGCTGCAGAGCCGCCGGCGGCACTTCGTTGATGACCAGGCCGTTCTCCTTCATGACTTCGATAGCCTGCTTCTCCACTGCCATGATTTCGGCTTCCAGATCGTGCAGGGCCTGCTGCGTCGCCTCTTTGAGTTTGGGCCTGATATCAGCCGGGATCCGCTGCCAGGCCTGGTTGGAGACAATCAGTCCCGCGGTGAGCGGCGACCAATAGAAGTCGGTCATATTGGGAGCCAGGGCGAACCACTGCATCGCCGCTGCGGTCAGCGGGGATGCAGTGAAGACCTCCACCATCCCGCTCTGCAGAGCAGCGAAGGCATCGTTGGGCGGGAGGGGGACGATATGAAATCCCATGGCTTTCCAGGCCTGGTCGACTTCCGGGCTGCCCTCCATGACGAAGAACTTGAGCTTCTGAAAATCCGCCGGGGTGATCACCTTCTCCGTGGAGAAAAAACGCAGCCAGCCGGACTTGATAAAGGCCAGGAAGGTGAATCCTTTGTCTTCCAGCAGCGCCTCCAGCTGCGGCCGGAGCTTTTCGAACAGATAGTCCAGCTCCGCATCGGTCTGGGTCAGAAAGGGAAGCTGATAGACCAGAAAGTTCGGATCGATCTTTCCCAAGCCGGAACCGGTCATGGCCGCGGCCTGGATCTGGTTGATCCGCATCTTGCGGATCATATCCGGCTCGTCTCCGGCGATGCCCCCGCTGTAGATCTTCATGGTCACTCTGCCGCCTGAAATCTTCTGCCAATCCAGAGCGATGCGTTTCAGCGCCTTGTCCCAGGGTGAGCCGTCCGGGGCCACGCTGCCCACCTTGATCACCAGAGCGCCTGCCTGGGAAGCACAGACCAGGAAGCCCACCAGCAGAATTGCAGCCCATCGATGTTTCATAGTTGATCCCCCTCCTCTGTTGGCTCCTCGAGCGAATCCTCCTTCAGATCGATGAGAAAGAAGTCCTCTATGTGGCCGAGCAGCCAGCGAGCCTTTTCCTGGCTCAGAAGGATCTGAAGGCGGTTATCGGGATTGTCCGCAGGATCGATCGCCAGTGCCTGTGCGAGTAGCTGTCGGAACTCTTCCACATCCTGGTTGGCCACCGATACGGTGCTGGCCAGCGCCACGTAGGGAGAGGGGGAAAGACCGCCTGAATATTCGATCGCCTTCTCGAAATGGTAGCGAGCCTTTTCCTGGCTGCCCCCCATGGCTTCGGGCAGTGAGCCGTAGATGGAGATCAGGGTGTCGTGGATCATCCCCTGCGACCAGCTTTCATCCAGCTCCAATGCCCGGTTCAGCACAGCGATCGGCTTGGACAGGTTGAGCAGGAGCTCCATGTCGAAAGTGTCCGTTGAGAATGCCCCCAGCCAGGAAGCGGAGGTCCAAAACAAGAGGGGCACATCCTCGACGACCATGGCTGCCAGGGCCTGTTCTAGATTGTTTCCCCGCAGATCCTCCCCGAAACCCGGATAGCGCAGCTCCAGAGCCCGCAGCAGATAACCGCGGCTCCGCAGGTACATCTTCTTGGCCCGCGCCAGCATTTGCTGCTGCTGTTCGTACTCGCTTTCCGGCAGCATGCTTGCCGGAGTCTGAATAAAGGCATTGGCGTACATCGTGAAAATGCTGCCGGTGGTGAGAAGCAGGTCCTCGTTTTCCGGCGTCTGCTCCAGCAGCGACTCGTAGAGCTTCATGGCAAAGGGCAGGGCGTCGGCGACCAACTGCGGGTCCTCTTCACCCGTGAATACGGTGCTGTCTCCCGAGGAGAGGGTCTTGGCTACCATGTTCACGGCCAGCTTGTTCAGCGAACAGGAGGCGAGCACTACCGTGAGAGCGCAAAGCAGTAACGAAACGCCACGTTTGTGCATACTGAAGAGTGTGCCATGGACACGTGGGCCAATGCAAGGGATAAACTTTGTTGACGGATCCGACGTGGTGGGATTAGGATACGGAAGTGCAGGTTCTCCTGGTTGGAGTCGACAGCAACAACTCACCCGTCGAAGCGGGAGCGGAGGATCAACTTCTCTTCGCCGACGATATCGAAGAGGCAGTGAGCTTCCTCTCCCATGTCGAAATCGACGTCATCGTGATGGACTGCAGCCGTGTCTCGGGCAAAGAGCTCCAGGACAGAATCCGCATCCTCAAGAAAAAGGCTGTCCAGCCGATCGTTGTCCTGGTTCGGGACGGGGAAAGCGGCTCCGAGGCCCTGTCGGCGGGGGCTCAGGATTTTCTGGTCTCCGAACCGACAAGCCGGGATCTGCTGCGGCGGGTCATCCGATATGCGTGTCAGCTGTCTGCCACTTCCCGGTCGATGGCGGCTCTGAAAGAGGAAATCGAACGCCTGAAGAGCAGCGATAATCCGTTCAGTTCCTTTTTCATCCACTTCCCCGTGGGCATGGTCCTGATGGACCTCGAGGGTCGTGTGTTGCGCAGCAATTCCGCGCTGGAAACCATGCTGGGTTACTCGGCTGAGGAGCTGGAGAACAGGAAGCTCTCGGAATTCGTGCACCCCGAGGCTTCCCCGGAGTACCTGGAGAACCTGGCGGCTCTGCAGGAAGGTACCCTGAGCTTCTTCGAAAGGGAGAGCCGTTTTCACCGCCATGACGGGCAGTTGGCCTGGTGGCGGCTCACTCTTTCCGTTCTTCGCGATCGATCCGGCCAAGCCCGGTTGATCTTCGGCCTGGTGAAGGACATCAGCCGTTGGAAGAGAAGCGAAGTCGATCTGCAGAAGGCAAAAGAGTTCGCCGAAGCCATGGCCCGTACCAAGAGCGAGTTCCTGGCGAACATGAGCCACGAAATCCGTACACCGATCCATACGATCACGGGGATGACGGAGCTGCTGCTGGACACGGATCTGGACATGGAGCAGACCGAATACGCCGAACAGGTCCGCTTTTCAGCAGACGTTCTCCTCACGCTGGTGAACGATATTCTGGATTTCTCCAAGATCGAGGCGGGCAAGCTCACTCTCGAGGAGATCGATTTCGACCTCTACGAGATGCTGGAGAAAGCAGTCGACCTGGTGATCCTGGAGGCTCACAAGAAGGATCTGGAAGTGATCCTCGATGTTGCTCCTGCAGTCCCGCACCGCCTGCGGGGTGATCCGGCGCGTCTGCGGCAAATCGTCATCAATCTGTTCAACAATGCCGTGAAGTTTACAGCGGGGGGGGAGGTGCAGATCTCCGTTCAGGATGTCGAGCAGAGTGACGGGCGGTGCACCCTGAAGTTTGTGGTCCGGGACACCGGAATAGGGATCAGCAAAGACAAAATGGCCCGACTCTTCCAGTCCTTCTCTCAAGCCGATACCTCCACCACCCGGAAATACGGCGGTACCGGCCTCGGGCTGTCGATCTCCAGGAGTCTGGCGGAAATGATGGACGGCGGGGTCGGAGTAGAGAGTGAGGAAGGCGTCGGTTCGACTTTTTGGTTCACCGTGTCATTGAAAACTCAGGTCAAGGCCAATCTGTTCGACGATCTGCCCCATGACTTTTTTTCCGGTCTGAGGGTGCTCGTGGTCGATGACAATGCTTCGGCCCGGGAAGTCTTGCGCGGCTATCTCGAACATTGGGGCTGTCGGGTGGATGAGGCAACAAAGGGCGAAGAGGCTCTGTCCAGGATGCGGCGGGCGGCCGGAAACGATTCGTACGCCCTGGTGCTGGTGGATCTGCGAATGCCCGGAATCGACGGCTGGCAGCTGGCCAGCGAGGTGATCTCCGATCCGCTGCTCACCGGGATGAAGCTGATCCTGCTTACACCGGAGGGGTTGGGAAGCGGGGAGGCCAAGATGAAACTCCTCAGATGGTTTCACGGCTATCTCAGCAAACCTGTGAAGCGGGGAGCCCTGTTGGCCGAGGTTTTCCGAGTTCTGACCGGCGAGTACGAACCGGAATTGGCGGAGTTGGAGCCGGCTGAAGAGCTGGAGCTGGCCGAAGAGCCGGAGGAGATAACGGCGGCCGCCGAGGAGGGGGTGCTTCCCGGAGCCCGCGTCCTGGTGGTGGAGGATCATGAAGTCAATCGACAGCTGTTCAAGACGATTCTCGAGAAGCTGGGCCATAGGGTTACACTAGCCGGGGACGGCCTGAAGGCCGTGGAAGCGGCTGAACGAGAACGTTTCGATCTGATCTTCATGGACATTCAGATGCCGAACATGAACGGCTACGACGCCACCAGAAAGCTGCGAGAGATGGGTGTGCAGACCCCGATCATCGCAGTCACGGCCAGTGCCCTTCAGGAGGAGCAGAAGCGGGCGCTCGCCGCCGGGATGAACCACTGCCTTACCAAACCCTTCAAGAAGAAAGATCTGGTTCCGGTTCTCGATCGGTGGCTGCCGGGCACCTCGAGTCGGCCCGGGGCGGCGGCGGGGGCTGCCACGGAGAGCACCGGGGATGGGGTTTTCGATTTCCCCAAAGCCGTCGATGCCTTCATGGGGCGGGAGGATGTGGTCCGCAATGTGCTGTCAACCTTTCTTAAGACCGGGCAGGTACAGATCGCCCGGATCCGCGCAGCCCTGGATAAGGGAGAATTGGAAGTTATCCGGCAGGAGGCTCACTCGATGAAGGGCGGGGCCTGGAACCTGGCGGCCGATCCCCTCGGTGAAGCCGCCCGTCAGCTGGAGGAGACGGCCAAGGCGGGGGAGGGAGAAGCAACCCGATCTGTGTTTGCGAGCCTTCAGGAGGAATTCGAGCGCCTGAAAAAAGCGGCCCTTCCCTATGTTTCAAGGGTGATGCCCACGGGACAGTGATCCGAACCCATGATCTCCGGCAGGATGAAGGCGCTGGACAGAGCGGGGCGCAGTGATTTGGAAATGCAGAAGTAATCGATCCGCCACCCCACGTTCCGATCCCGTGCCCGGGTGGCCATGCTCCACCAGGTATAGTGACCTCCCTCCGCACAAAACTCCCGAAACGTATCGATGAAGCCGGCGGCCAGATGTTCGCCGAAGCCGCGGCGTTCCTGATCCGTGAAACCGGCATTCAGCCTGTTGGCCTTGGGGTGGGTCAGGTCGATCTCCTGGTGAGCCACGTTCAGATCCCCGCAAAACACCACGGGTTTGGTTTTTTCCAAATTCAGGACGTAGGCTCTGAACTCCCGGTCCCACTCCTGCCGGTAGGGCAGCCGCTGCAGGTCTCTTTGGGCGTTCGGGGTGTACACGTTGACCAGATGAAAATCGGGAAACGTGAGGGTGAGCAGGCGGCCCTCGCTGTCATGCTCTGCTTTCCCCATACCCCGGCGTACCTCGAGGGCCCCGATTTTCGAAACGCAAAGTGTACCGGAGTAGCCCGCCCGTTCCGCAGGATTCCAGTACTGGAAGGAAAACTCGGGCAGGATCGGATCTACCTGCTCCGGCCATGCCCTGGTTTCCTGTAGACAGAGGATGTCGGGACGTTGTTCGGCAAGGAAGGCAAATCCCCCTTTGCGCACGAGCGCGCGCAACCCGTTGACGTTCCAGGAAAGAAGCTTCATCGTGCTCTTGTATTTTGGACGCGGAACCAGCTCGGCAGCCCGATTGTATTTTCGCCGGGATCCTGGGCGTACTGTACCCCGTCTTTCGGATCGATGTCGATGGGAATTTTTTTGCGCTTCGGCCAATAATCTTCTATCATTGGTGCGAGGAGGAGATGTATGCCTGCCACCAAGTTAAAAGAGTTTCTCGACAAGAACAAGATCAAGTACGTGTCGATCCGTCATTCCACCGCCTATACGGCCCAGGAGATTGCCGCCTCGGCACACGTGAAGGGAAGAAACATGGCCAAGACCGTTATCGTGAAGATCGACGGCAAGATCGCCATGGCGGTGCTGCCTGCCAAGTACCAGATCGACCTGGACGGCTTGAAGAAATCGTGCAAGGCCTCGAGCGTGGAACTGGCCCGGGAGGAGGAATTCTCCCACCTGTTTTCCGGCTGTGAGACCGGAGCGATGTCGCCCTTCGGGAACATCTATGGTTTTCCCGTGTATGCCGATGAAACGCTGAAAAAGGACGACGAGATCGCCTTCAACGCCTGCTCCCACACCGAGTTGATCCAGATCGGTTACAAGGATTTCGAGAAGCTGGCGAAACCGAAGTTCTGCAAGTTCTCCGTGCTGTTGTAGCGTCGCCCGCAGGCGGGCGCTGCGATTTCGATCGCTTCGGGCAACGGGCAATAGGGGAATAGCCGCAAGGTTCAATCTTCGCTATACTCCTGAAGCATGAGAGACAACAAAGTAGGGCGCAAGAACGCAGAACTGGAAAAGCTCACCAGCGTGGAGAAACCAGCGGGGATTTTCCGGACCACCCTGTCTTTCAATGAACAGAGCATGCTCTGCCATTTCAAGCTGACCCGTGGGGCGGCCATTCCTCTGCACAACCACGAAGCCGTACAGCACGGATACGTACTTAGCGGCAGGCTCCGCTTCCTCTTGAACGACGGGAAGAGCTTCATCGCCACCGCCGGATCGAGCTACGCCTTCGATCCCTGGGAGCATCACGGAGCAGAAGCGATAGAGGACAGCGAGGTGCTGGATTTCTTCACGCCGATGCGACCCGAGTACGCGGACAATTGATCTGCAACAGTGAGATAGCGGGGAGAGAATCATGAAAAAAGTCGCTATCGGCTGCGACCCCAATGCAGCCGGGCTCAAACAGATCATCAAGGAGCACCTGCAGGAGCTGGGCTGCGAATCCGAGGACTATGGCAGTGATGACACGGTGTACGCCAATGTGGCGATCCGGGTTGCCGAGGCGGTAGCCCGGGGGGATCATGAGCGGGGGATCCTGATCTGCGGCACGGGAATCGGGGTGTCCATCGCGGCCAACAAGGTTCCCGGGGCTTATGCGGCGCTGTGTTCCGATGCCTACTCGGCGGAACGGGCCCGGAAGAGCAATAATGCCAACATCATGACCATGGGATCCCAGGTGATCGGGCCGGAACTGGCCAAAACCCTGGTCACGATCTGGATGCGCTCCGAGTACACCCCCGGTGGACGATCGGAGCCCAAGGTCCGGCGTATCGTCGAGTACGATCGCGGCCGCACCGTGGCCGGTGGTGGGCGTTCCCGCGGCTCGGCCGAACAGTCCTGAACTCACCGGTATGGATGAATCAGAGAGATACTACCTGAGCTACGGGCAGATTCATGAAACCGTAAGACTGCTGGCCCGGCGGATCGAGGCTGCGGGTTTCGATCCGGACGTGATTGTCGCCATCGGAACGGGGGGCTTCATTCCCGCCCGGATACTCAAGACCTTCATCAATCGACCCGTTTATGCCGTCGGCATCTCCTACTACGGGCTCGATAATATTCCCAAAGCTACCCCCCAGACGATTCAGTGGATCGACGAGGTGGAGCGTAAGCTGGCGGGCAAACGGGTGCTCCTGGTGGATGAAGTCGATGATTCCCGGGTGACCCTGGAGTACTGCTTGAAAGAGCTCCTCAGCCACGGGCCGAAGGAGATCGCCGTGGTGGTGCTGCACAACAAGAACAAGGAGAAGCGGGGAAGCCTTCCGGAGGGAATTCGGCACTACTTCGTCGGGCGGGAAATGGAGGATCGCTGGATCTGCTACCCCTGGGATGCCGAGGATATAGCGACTCACGAGGAACGGTCCCGGGCGACGGTGTGACGGTAGTACAGGAGCAGGTCGAGGAAGCTCCTATTTGAAAGAGGATCGTGATCGAAGCGGAAGAGGTGGGACGGACAGCTGCAGTCCGAACAACCGAAGCCCCGCGTGGATCCGGCGGCAAGTGCGTCTACGGCCCGGGCCAGTCGGCATTCCAAAGCCTGGCGGCTCCGTATGGGCAGGCTGGTGATATCCCCGGGTTCCAAGCAGGCAAGCAGATAATCGATATGCCAGTGAAGCTTTTTCCTCCTGCGGTGGTGACGGGCGATCCTGGCGCTCAAGTTTCTCTTACCGGAACCCACGTACACGTACCAGCCGGACTCAAACCGGATCTCTCCGAGGGATCCCACGGTCAAACGACATCGCCGTTTCAGCTTCAGGATCAGCAGATAAAGGCCGCTGTCCTCCTGCAGCGCAGCAGCCGCTTTCAGGTCAATGGGCACGTCGGGGTTTGCCACCGTGGCCGGTCAACGGCTGGCTTTGACCCCCCCTCCGGCGGCGACTCTTTTGACCTCTGCCTCCACGGCGGCCTGGTTGACCATGGTGATATCGCCGGGAATTTCCTGAACCAGCATCCCGTGGGCCGCGCCCCAGTTGACGGCGGTTTCCAGATCCTTTCCCTTCAACAGGGCGGCGAGCACGCCGGAGGCGAAGCAGTCCCCCCCGCCGGTTCGATCCCGAATCGGGACGTTTTCCCGCACGGGTGCGGTGTACCACCTGTCCGCCTTCGTATCGTATAGCACCGCAGCCCAGCTGATCAGATCGGCGTTGTGGGCGCCCCGCCATTGGGTGCCGATCAGGCTAAGGTTGGGGAAATCCCCGGCCACCTTTCGGATCGTTTCCTGATAGGCGGGAAGCCAATCAATGAAGCCGGCGCCCTTTTTCGATTTGGTATCGTAGCCCAGGGCATCGGAGAGATCCGAATCGTTACCCACCAGAAACCCCAGATAGGGGGCGAGCTTCTGGTTGATGGCCCGGGCCTTGCCCTTGTCCGGTTCCACCTTGGAGCGGTAGTTCAGATCCGCCGAGACGAAGGTTCCGTGCTCCGCCGCTTTCTGCGCCGCCTCGATGGCCAGCTCCGCCGTTTTCGGACCGATGAGGGTGAAGATGCCGCCGGTGTTGAACACCCGTACCCCCTCCTCGGCAAACAGGGTGTCGAAATCGAAATCACCCGGCTGCAGCTGTGTTGCCGGGCTGTGGGCGCGGTAGTAGGTGGTGTTTGAGGGAAGCACCCCGGAGCCGTTGTAGGTGAAGTTGATACCGTTGTGCAGGCCTCCTTTCTGGTCGGTGGAGGTGCGGCTTCCGTCGTTCTTCGTATTCCACCAGATGATCTTGCCCGTGTCCACTCCGGCCTCGCGCATCTGATTGCGGATGTTCTCCCCGATCGGATCATTCACCAGAGCGGTGAGTACGGCGCTGCGCAGGCCGAAGGTGTAGGCCAGGCCGCAGGCCACGTTGGTTTCCCCGCCGCCCTGAGACACCCGGATGTTGTCCCGCATCCGGGCGGTGGGCACGTCCCGGGGATCGATCCGCAGCATCACCTCTCCCATGGAAACGCCGTCGTACCTGCACGAATCCCGACTCTTGATCTCCTTGTAGCTGACTACTTTCGCCATCTCTGTCTCTCCTTCCCTATCCGAGTGACTGCTTTCACAATATTCGAATACGGTCGGGATATCAATATTACGATACGATTTACGTTGACGATTCAGGAAAACATTCATATGTTTATGACTGACTGTTCAGTCATTTCTATCGTGTTTTTGACTGTGTCGGGAGAGGACGGAAGCCGGACAATGCTCGAAGTGCAGGAGCTGAAAAAGGAACAACGACGCCGCGCCATCATCCGGGCATCGCTGCGGGTATTTTCCCGAAAAGGTTATGAAACCACGGCTCTAGACGAGGTAGCCCGGGAGGCACGGTTGGCCAAGGGCACCCTGTATCTGTATTTCAAGGACAAAGAGGATCTGTACTTCCACGCGATGCTGTGCGTGCTCGAGCGCCTGGAGGCTTTTGTCGGGAAGCAGACCTCCGAGTCCCAGAATCCACTGGAGAAGTTGGCTGCCGTTGCCCGGGCCCAGATCGGTTTTTTCGCCGACAATCCGAACTTTTTCCGCCTGTTCACCGTGGCCTTTAACCCGGAGATGGCCACGATCCACAAGAAGCTCCTGGGACCTTTTTTCGAAAAACGCCGGCGCCTGGAAGAGTATCTCCATGGACTGGTGGAAGAGGGAAAGAAAAACCACCTGATTCGGGGTGACATCGATACCCGCGATGTGGTGTTGAGTTATACGGGGATGGTCAATCAGGCGGTGCAGTCCGTCTGCATGCCCCGGTTCGAATTGAACTCTCAGAACGATCACCCGGCCTCACCGGCACAGAAGGCCGACTCTATCATGAAGATCCTGTTGCAGGGAATAGCAGCCCGACCGGAAGGAGGAATCAGCAGATGAGACGCATGGCAACGGTTGTCGTACTGCTCTTGACGATGTTCGCTACGGCCAACGGCGAGACCTACAGATTCACACTGGAAGAGGCCATCGGCTACGGCCTGGCCAACAGCACCACGATCCAGTCCAAGCGGCTGGCCGTGGCGGCTGCTCAGGCGGACCTGGTCGCAGCCAAGGCGGGGTACTACCCCTCCGTTTCGGCCGTGGCCAGCTGGACCCACCTGTTCGAGCAGCCTCGATTTGGAACGTTGTACCAATCCGGCAGCGATCCAATCGGCGCATCGTTGGAGGTCGGCCAGAGCGTCTACACCTTCGGGAAGCTCAAGAACGGCATCAAGCTGGCCGAGGAGGCGGTGGCTCAGGCCGCTCTGGACCTGGCCGAGGAGAACCGCAAAACCGTGGTCCTGATCAAGAACGCCTTCTACGGCTACCTGTTGGCCCTGGAGGTCCAGGCCATCAACCAGGAGACCCTGGGCAGCAAAGAGGACGCCTTGGAGGTGGCCCGGCAGCGCTACGACGCCGGTTTGGTGGCGGATTTCGAGGTGCTGCGAGCCGAGTCGGACCTGGAGAGCTTCAAGGCCACGGTGATCTCGGCGGACAATGGGGTGGCGATCGCCCTGCTGAACGTCCGGAATGTCCTGGGCATCGAAGAGGAGAGCTTCGAATTCGAGCTGGTCGGCGAGCTGGAGCAGATCCCCGTTCAGATCGATCGGGAGGCTCTGATTCAGAAGGCCCTGAGCGGCAAGTACGATCTGCAGAGCTTCAGAAAGCTCTTGGACATCACGGAAGCTCAAAATGAGCTCAATCGAAGTCTGAGGCTGCCCACCCTGGTCGCATGGGCGAACTACAGTGTGAAGAGCGGAGTTGACTTCGATAGCGGGGAGAACGACTACAGTTGGGATGCCTGGGGCTTCGACAAGGGCGGACTGACCATGGGGCTGAACCTGAGCGTGCCCATCTCCGCTTTTTTCCCATGGAGCGAGGAGAGTGCCGGGATCAAGAAAGCACAGATCCAGGCGGAGGACCGGCGTCTGCAGTACGGCGCCCTGGAATCGAGCATTCGTATCGCCGTGGAGAGCAGCATTCTCAAGATAGCCGAGGAGCAGGCCAAGATCGCTTCGGGGGAGAAGAGCGTGGAGCTGGCACAGCGGCTGTACGAGGCTGCGGTGGAACAGTACGAGAGCGGATACATCTCTAGTGTCGAGCTCAAAGACGCCCAGCTGGGACTGAACGGCGCCAAGCTGGCCTACGCCCAGGCGATCTACAACTACAACCGCAACGTCCTCGATCTGATGGACGTGGTCGGGGTAGCGGATTTCTAAGTGTCGAATATGCGGGGGAAGAGGATATGAAAAAGGGAGTTCGGATAGTCGTCATTTTGGTCGTGGTACTGGTGGTGCTAGCCGTCGGCGGATACTTCGGGTACACCCGCCTATCCGGTCAGGAGGGAGAAAAGCCCGCTCTGAGCTTTCTCTCTTTCGGATCGAGGGCAGGAGGATCTCCTTCCGGCGGAAAGCCGGGTAATCCGGAAGAGAAGTTTTCGGTCCCTGTAGCCGTCGCAGCGGCAAAACGGGAGAGCGTGCGGGAAACCCTCAACCTGTACGGATCCGTGTTTGCCGAGGCGGAGGTCAGCATCCTGACCACTGTAAACGGCAAGATCAGTGAGATCAAGGTCGAAGAGGGGGATTTCGTGCGGAAGGACCAGGTCCTGGCCGTGATCGACAGGGACCAGGCGGGATTGAAATTCGCCCCGGCCGAGGTAAAATCGACGATCGCCGGGGTGGTCAAATCCGTTTTGATCCAAAAGGGGGCGACCGCCAATCCGGGTGTTCCCCTGTTTCAGATCGTGGATATGGACGTGGTCGAGGTGGTAATCGATGTGCCGGAGAAGCGGATCGGTCAGGTTCGAGTCGGTCAGGCGGTGGAGATCTCGGTGGTCTCCTATCCGGATCGGTTGTTTTACGGCACCATCGACAGACTCAGTCCCGTATTGGATCCGGTTTCCAGGTCCCTGGAAACCCGCGTCCGGGTCGTCAACCGGGGATACCAGCTGAAACCGGGGATGTTCGCCGAAGCCAGCATCATCCTCCGCCGGCGGGATGATGCGATAACCGTTCCGCTGGCCGCCCTGGTAGACAAGGAGGGCCGTCAGGTCGTCTACGTCATCCAGCAGGAAGTGGCCAGAGAGGTGAAGCCGGAAATCGCCTTCGTGCAGGGAGAGTCGGCGGTGGTAGATTCAGGGATCGCTGAAGGTGACCTGGTGGTGGTGATCGGCCAGCAATCCTTGAGCGGCGGGGATGCGGTCACCGTGGCGGAGGTGAAGGAATGAAGATCACCGACCTCTCGGTAAAGCGGCCGGTTACTGCCACGGTAGTCTACCTGGCGTTGATCGTCCTGGGTGTTTTTTCCCTGGGCAGGCTGGCCATAGATCTGATTCCTGATATCTCTTTTCCGGTTATCGTCATCTATTCCTCGTATCCGGGAGTATCACCTCAGGAGGTCGAGGAGAACCTTACGAAAGTCATCGAAAACACCGCCTCCTCGGCCAGCCGTATCGAGAAGGTCAGCAGCACCTCCCGGGAGGGATCCTCGGTGGTCGTCGTGGAGTATCAGTGGGGAACGGATCTGGCCGAGGCCTCCAATGATCTGCGGGAACGTCTGGATCTGATTCGGGAGTACATTCCCGAAGACGCTTCCCAGCCGGTACTGTTCAAGTTCGACCCCTCGATGACCCCGATCATGGTTCTGTCCATCGAGGGACGGCGGGATCTGGAGAGCCTGCGCTTCATCGCCGAGAACACGATCCAGACGTCTCTGGAGCAGATCGATGGGGTGGCCAGTGTGTCCGTACAGGGAGGCTTGCAGAGGCAGATTCACATCGATCTGGACAGGACCCTGCTGGCCTCCTATGGCCTGTCGATCGACCAGGTCGTCAACGTTGTACGGGCCGAAAACCTCAATGTGACCGGCGGGTCCGTGACCGAGGGCGCCCAGAAGTACTCCCTGCGGACCATCGGCCGGTTGGACGACCTGTCCGAGATCCGGGCGATCATTGTCGGCAGCAACAACGGCAAGCCGGTGTACCTGGAGAGCGTCGCCAACGTCTACAGTGGTTATATGGATGACGATACGGACGTAAAGGTGGATAGCAGCGACGCCATCATCCTGGCCGTGCAGAAGCAGTCCGGTACGAATACGGTGCTCATCTCCAACCGCGTTCAGGAGAGGATCGACACGATCAAGCGCTCCCTTCCCGAAGACGTCAACCTGGTGGAGCTGTTCGTTTCCGCTGACTTCATCAATGATGCGATCTCCAATGTCTGGCAGGTAGCGCTTCTTGGAGGTATCCTGGCGGTTTTTGTGCTGCTGATCTTCCTGCGCAATCTGCCCACCACCCTGATCGTGGCCGTATCAATCCCCCTCTCCATCATCATCACCATCATCGCCATGTACTTCTTCAACCTGACCCTGAACATGCTGTCCCTGGGAGGTCTGGCTCTGGGCATCGGGATGCTGGTGGACAACTCGATCGTCATCATCGAAAACATCTTTCGCTACCGGGAAAGCGGCGCCAAGGCCGGGGAAGCGGCCCGGCACGGATCCCAGGAGATGGCCAACGCCATCATCGCCTCCACCCTGACCACGGTGGCCGTGTTTCTGCCCCTGGTGCTGTTTATCCGCGGACTGGCCAGAGAGCTGTTCCGTGACCTGGCCTTTACCGTCACCTTCTCCCTCCTGGCCTCCCTGCTGGTGGCTTTGACCGTGATTCCCATGCTCTCCAGCAGGATCCGCAGGGTTACAATCAAGAAGAAGTCCAACACCCTGCTCGACGTGGAGGAGGAGCTGAAGGGCAGGGGGGCGGCTCTGCGCTTCCTGGACCGGATCTACGGGGCTTCCCTGGGCTGGGCCTTGAAGCACAAAGCTCTGGTGTTGATCGTGATCGCCCTCCTGTTCGCCGGTAGCCTGGCCATGATTCCTCGGGTGGGGGTGGAATTGTTTCCCGAATCGGATCAGGGCATGATCATGATGAATATCGAAACCTCCGTGGGCACGGATATCGATACGACCCGGGAGGCCGTGGAGAAGATCTACACCATCGTGGAGGAGAACGTGCCCGAGAAAAGGGTGGCAGTGGTTCAGGCCGGAGCCGCCGGCGGATTTTTCTCCACCACCGCGGCCAACACCGGATCCATTCAAATCGCCCTAAAGGACCTGAATGAAAGGGATCGGACGGACCGGGAGATCATCGAAAGCTTGCGCCCGCTGGTGGCTCAGGTTCCGGGAACCAAGGTTCGTTTCTCGTCGGGATTCGGCCCGGGTGGCGGAGGCGCCGGCATGTCCGGCGGTTTGACCGTATCAATCCGGGGCAACGATCTGGAACAGGGCAAGGAATTGGGGGTCAAGGTCGAGAAGATTATGGAAAGCGTGGATACGATCCAGGATGCACAAGTTTCGCGGGAGGAGGGACTTCCGGAGTACCGCATCCGGGTGGATCGAAACCGGGCCGCCCAATACGGGCTGACCGCAGCCCAGGTGGGAACCACGATCAGAAGGGCTTTCGCCGGAGAGACCGTGGCCACGGTGCTGTACGAAGGAGAGGAGGTGGACGTGCGGGTGCGTTTTAAAGCCGAGGATCGGATGTCGGTCCAGGATATCAACCGGATCACCGTGTCCTCCCCTCTTGGCTTTTCCGTTCCTCTGACCAACCTGGTGGAGGTGGAAAAGGCCTACGGGCCGGTGAGCATCGCCCGGGAGAACCAGCAGCGGGTTATCAACATCGATGCCCGGGTAACGGGGGATGTCCGGACTGCGGTCAATTCCATCAAGGAACAGGTGGATCGGCTGGCCATACCGGCCGGCTTTTCGATCGTCTACGGCGGTTCCTGGGAGGACATCCAGGCTGTGGTAAAGGATCTGGTGTTGGTTTTAATCCTCTCCATGACTTTGATCTACTTCATCATGGCCGCCCAGTTCGAGAGCTTCCGGGATCCATTCATCATCATGTTTACCCTGCCTATGACCTTCGTCGGGGTGATCTGGATCCACCTGCTCACAGGCACGATTTTCAGTGCCTTCTCCGGGATCGGTCTGCTGATGCTGGTGGGGATCGTTGTAAACAACGGGATCATCCTGGTGGACTACACGAACCTGCTGCGCAAGCGGGACTACGAGCTGACCCGGGCCGTGGTGGCGGCCGGAAGGATCCGTCTGCGGCCGATCCTGATGACCGTGCTGACCACGATCCTGGCGCTGATGCCCATCGCCTTTTTCGGCGGCTCCGGCTCGGAGCTGCGCAAGCCCATGGCCCTGACCGTGACCGGAGGGCTCCTGGTGTCGACGGTGTTCACTCTGATCCTCATTCCCGTGCTCTACCACATGTTCGAGGGCAGCCGGGAGCGGCGCCGGCTTCGCCGGCTGGCGAATCAAAAGGATGAACAGCTCCGAGTGCTCGCCGTGGAGCAGGAGGCGGAGAAGGAGGCGGTCCGTGGATAAGGTGGCGGTTCTTATCTTCTACGACCGTGCCATCGATGAAGAGGTGCTGGATGTTCTGACCTCCTGCTGCATCGACAACTACACCCGCTGGCACGATGTCAGCGGGGTGGGAAGCACCGGTCCGCACCTTGGAGATCATGTCTGGCCTGCGATGAACAACGTTATGATGACCGTGGTGCCCGAAGATCGAAAAGTCGAAATTCTGGAACGGGTGCGCCGGCTCCAGAAGGATTTCCCCTTTACCGGCCTTCGCGCCGTGGTGCTGCCGGTCCTGGACATGGTGTGAGCTACGCTCCCGTGCTGTCCGGCATCACCTGAAGCGCCCCGCCCCGGCTGCTCGTTACGTCGATCTGCAGAGCTCAGTTTGGCGAAGGGAGGGAGACGCCGTACCGTTCGGCCCACTCTTTCAATCCGGACATGATGCCGGGATGGAGCCGGATCCCGCCGGACAACTGCTGCTCCCTCAAGGCCAGAGCCCGCTGGCCCGGAAGGCGTACGGGGGGTGAACCCGGTCGAGGTGAAACGGCGCGACAGGCGTCGCTCAGCCACTGTGTCTCGGTCATGAACCGCTGGAGGCCGCCGAAGGCATCCGGATCGATAATCTGGAGGAACACGGAAGCCCCCCACCGTCTGATTCCGGATGCTCGGCCGCTGCCTCCCAATCCCGCGGTCAGGGCTTCGATCAACAGGCCAAGGGCGAACCCTTTGAATCCCAGCTCGATCCCTCCCAGAGGCAAGATTGATCCTGGCGGGTCCTGAGTCAACACCACTGCATCGTCCGTCGGGTTGCCGCCTCCGTCCATAAACCACGGGTAAGGCGCCCGCCTGTTTTCTTTTACCAGGCGGTTGGCGGCGCCCACGGCCAGGCAGGACATGCTGGTGTCGATTATGATCGGCTCGGTCCTCGTGGGGATTCCGGCGGCTACGGGATTCGGCGTATAAAGCGGGGTGATCCCCCCGAACGGTGCAACGGATTGGACGGATGGGTCGGAGCTGCACAGAAGGATCATCCTCCCCCTGTCCGTTACCCGTTTGGGATAGGCCGCAAGAGCGGCAATGTGGTGGCTGTGGCGGATCGCGAAGGTGACAACGGGATGGGTCTCGATCCGCTGCATCGCCAGTTCGATTGCCTTCACCGTCAGCCAGGGGCCGGGCAGGTAGCGGCCGTCCCAGCATACGGCTGATCCCCTGTCGGATATCACTCCGGGATCCCCCTTTTTCCGCATAGTTCCGTCATCCAGTGCCTTCAGGTAGGAGCCCAGAAGCTGCAGCCCGTGGGTCGAGTGTCCCATCAGGTCTCCCTCGAGGAGGATATCCGCCACTACGCGGGCTCGGTCCTGTTCGAGCCCGGCGGCGCGTAGCAGGGTTTCCGCGAAGTCGAACATGATTTCGTATGAATACGGACCTTCCAGCTCATTTGAATCCATAATGCCTCCTCCGATAGTTCTAACAACAGCGCCGCATGGGATCAATGCAAAAAACAGGAAATTTCAAAAAACCGGCCTTGACAGATCTGTCGTATGCTGTATAATAAAACCAGGTTTCATAATGTAAAACAATTAACTGAAACCGAAAACACGGGCGGATAGCCACGAGTTTGCCCGAAAAAACAACGAAACAGGAGGTTCGACATGAAAAAGCTGATGCTTGTGCTTGCTTTGCTGGTTGTTTCCCTGTCCCTCGTCATGGCCGAAGGACAGTCGGATACAGCGGGGAAGGTGTACACCTTCAAGTACGCCAACACCCAGTCACCCAACCATCCCCGCAGCCAGTCGATGGAGCTGTTCAAAGAGCAGCTGGAGAAGGCCAGCAATGGCCGAATCAAGGTGGAACTGTTCTTCTCCGGCGTGCTGGGCAAAGAGGCGGATGTTCTGGACATGGTGGTCACCGGTTCGGTTCAAGGGTGCCGGGGCGGGTTGTTCGAGAGAGCCAACAAGATGTACCTGCTGTACACCCTGCCCTTCATGTTCGAGAACACCGATCAGGTTATCAAACTGATGAGAAGCGAGTTCGGTGACAAGATCAATGCGGATGCGCTGAAAAACGGGATCTACGTTCCCGCCTGCGGTGTAGCCGGCGGCTTCAGGAACATCACCTCGAACGTCAAGCCGATTCGCAGTCCGCAAGACCTGCGCGGGCTGAAGATGCGCACACCGCCGATCGACATGACCATCAAGACCTTCAAGGCCCTTGGCGCCAATCCGCAGCAGGTGGCCTATACCGAAACCTACATGGCCTTGAAATCCGGCGTGGTGGATGCCCAGGAGAATCCCTTCTCCAACACCGTGGACATGAAGTTCTACGAAGTCCAGAAGTACCTCTCAGTGGTCAATTGGCAGCTTCACCCGGATCCCTTCTACGTCAATCCGGCCTGGTACAACAGCCTTCCCGGTGATCTGAAGGCCATCTTCGATTCCGTCGCAGAATCCACCATGATCTACAGCGACACGATCTGGCTGAACTCCGAGAAGGACTACTACTACATCCTGCGGGAAAACTTGGAAGTCAATGAGCTCACTCCGCAAGCAACCGAGATGTTCCGCGAAGCCGTCAAACCGGTATGGCAGTCCTATGTGGATGACGGATTCTTCACCTGGGCGGATATAAATGAGGCGATGAGGATCGCCAAGAGCTGAAGCAACGACCGCCAGATAGCGCGCGGAAGCGTGTTGTAGCGAAGTTCACCAAGGGTGCCGGACCAGAGATACACCTATAGCCTTTTGGATCGGCACCCTTGTTCTTGATTCGACAGTGAGGGAGCGGGGTGATACATGAAAGGATTGAAATCAGCAGTCGAGATTGTGAGCAAAGTTCTGGAATGGGCGATCACCCTCTGTTTTTTCGTAATTCTGGCGCTGACGATCATTCTGGTCGTTCTGCGCTATGGTTTCAATGAATCCATCATCGGTGGAAATGAGCTGATGGAGTACCTGTTCATCTACACGACGGCCATTGGTGCGGCGGTGGCCCTGGCTCGCCGGGAACACATCAAGATCACCTGGTTTATCGACAAGCTTTCTCCGCTGTATCGCAGGATCGTGGACATCCTGGATTTCATACTGATTGCCCTGATCAACGGGGTGATGATCTACTACAGCATTCCCTGGATTAGAAGCGTGGGGAGGTTCGAGTCACCGGTGCTGCGACTACCGAACCGATTGATCCAGATCATAGTGCCGATCGGCTGCGGCTTGGTGATGCTCTACTGTGCGTACCTTATTCTGGCGATCGTAACGGGCGAGCAATCGGAGTCGGAGAAGGAAGCCGCCTTATGATAATTCTCATCATCAGCCTTCTCGTGTTCCTCGTTCTGGGTATTCCCATCGCCTATTCGTTGGGGCTGTCAGGATTCTGCTATTTTTTGGTCGTGCATCCGGAGTTGTTGCCCGTTCTGCCTCAGCGTTTATTTGCCGGCATGAACTCCTACGCGATGATCGCCCTGCCCCTGTTCGTCACGATGGGACTGCTGATGAATGCCGGGGGTATCACCACCCGGCTGATCGATTTCAGCCTGCTGTTCGTGGGCCGGTTGCGCGGTGGTCTGGGAGCGGTGAACGTGCTGGCCAGCATGATTTTCGGCGGAATCTCCGGATCCTCGGTCTCGGACACCGCTTCGATCGGCGCGGTGTTGATCCCGGCGATGAAGAACCGTGGGTACACGCTGGAGTTCGCCAGCGGGATCACCGTAGCTTCCTCCACCATGGGGATGATCATCCCACCGAGCGTCCCCATGGTGATATACGCCCTGGTGGCCGAGGAGTCGGTGGGAAAGCTGTTCCTGGGCAGTGCGATCCCGGGCATCATGATAGGCCTGATCATGCTGGCGATCACGGTGGTTATCTCCTATTGGAAGAAGTACCCAAGGGAAGAGATCCGGCTCAAGCCAAAGGAACAGTTCCGACGCGTCCGCCAATCACTCCTGGCCATCATCATGCCGGTATTCGTAATCGGTTCGGTGGTGCTCGGCATTGCCACGGCCACCGAGTCCGCCGGAATCGGGGTGCTCTATTCATTTATCGTCGGGGCGTTCGTCATCCGCGGGCTGAAGATGAAGGACATCCCTCCGATCCTCAAGTCGGCCATCATGACCAGCGCGACGGTGATGATCATCATCGCTCTCTCCCAGCTGTACGTCTGGATCCTGGCGATCGAGCGGATTCCGGAGCTGGTGGCCGCTTTCGTTACCGGATTGAACCTGCCGGCGATGGTGATCCTTCTCTGCATCGACGTGATCATTCTCCTAACCGGTACGTTCGTGGATGTCAGTCCGGCTATTCTCCTGCTCACACCGGTGTTTCTGCCCGCCGTCCAGGCCCTGGGCATGTCCGCCGTGCAGTTCGGCGTGATCCTGATCTCCGGTTTGGCAGTTGGTTTGGTCACACCCCCTGTGGGGATGTGTCTCAATGTGGCTTCGGCGATCTCCCGGCTCGGCATCGGGCGAATATTCAAGGGGGCGGTTCCCTTTCTCCTGGCCAATGCCATTACACTGGTACTGATAACCGTGGTGCCCTCCCTGAGCATTTGGCTGCCGGGACTGCTGATGAAATAGATAGACTTGGAAAGAAAGGTTAATAACATGGAAATTAGACATGCGGTACATCCCGAACAGGCGAAAACCTTCGACACGGAACAGCTTCGCGGGAGCTTCCTAATCCGGGAGCTCTTTACCCCGGGAAAGATCAGACTGGTGTACAGTTACTACGACCGCCTGATCGTGGGCGGGATCCAGCCGGCCACGCCGCTGAAACTGGACGTGGATGAGCGGATCATCGGTTCGAAGTACCTTCTGGAACGGCGGGAGATGGGGATCATCAATGTCGGAGACCAAGGCACGGTCACGGTAGACGGAAGCGGGCACACCCTGGGCAGCAAGGACGCCCTGTACATCGGATCGGGTTCCCGGGAATTGACGTTTGCCTCGGCGAGCAAGAATCAACCGGCAAAGTTTTATCTGCTCTGTGCTCCGGCACATCAAAGCTATCCGACCACGAGGATCTCGATACAGGAATCCGAACCGCTTCGCCTCGGTTCCGATGAACAGAGCAACAGGCGCACGATCTACAAGTATATCCACCCCGATGGCGTGCGCAGCTGCCAGCTGGTGATGGGCCTGACTATTCTGGAGCCGAAGAATGTCTGGAACACGATGCCCACCCACACCCATGAGCGACGCATAGAAGCCTACTTCTACTTCGATTTCCCGAAAGATGATGTGGTCGTGCATTTCATGGGTCCACCTTCGGAAACCCGCCATCTCATCCTCCGCTCCGAGGAGGCGGTTCTCTCTCCGAGCTGGTCGATTCATTCGGGGGTGGGCACGCGCAGCTACACCTTCATCTGGGGAATGGCCGGGGAGAACCAGACCTTCTCCGACATGGACGATGTGCCGATGGCGAGCCTTCTGTAGGAGGGTAGCATGATACTCGAGCAGTTCCGATTGGACGGCAGGGTAGCCGTGGTGACCGGTTCCGGCACCGGCCTTGGGGAAGCAATGGCCGTCGGGCTGGCCGAAGCCGGGGCCGACGTGGTCGGGGTGTACAACACCCACGTCCCGGAGGCGGTAAAATCCGCGGTCGAAAAGCTGGGAAGGGGTTTCCTGGCGGTTCAGGCTGACTTGATCAGCATCGAGCCGGTGGAGAGGATCGTCGAAAGCGCCGTTAAGCAGTTCGGCAGGCTCGACATCCTGGTAAACGACGCGGGGATCATCCGTCGTGCTCCATCCCTGGAGTACAGCGAGAAGGACTGGGATGACGTGTTGAACATCAACCTGAAGTCCCTGTTCTTCCTCTGCCAGGCCGCAGCCAGGCAGTTTATAAAACAGGGGACCGGGGGGAAAATCATCAACATCGCTTCCATGCTTTCGTTTCAGGGAGGCATCCTGATACCACCCTATACGGCCAGCAAGAGCGGCGTGCGGGGATTGACCCAACTGCTGGCCAACGAATGGGCAAAGCACGACATCAATGTCAATGCGATCGCTCCCGGTTACATGGCCACCAGCAATACCGAGCCGCTGCGTAAGGATCCCAAGCGGGGGCCGGCGATCCTGGAACGTATCCCTGCGGGGCGCTGGGGTGCGCCTGAGGATCTCAAGGGCGCGGTGGTCTTTCTGGCTTCGGATGCGTCGAACTACGTGAACGGATTTACCCTGGCCGTCGACGGAGGCTGGCTGGGACGCTGAAGCTGCGACCCCCATTGATCTTTCAGGGGCGAAGAGGTATGTTTGCTTGCTATGAAGGTTCAGTCCCTGGATCGCGCATTTGACATCCTCGAGCTCCTGTCCAGGGAGCAGCACGGATTGAACCTTACGGAGATCGGCAACCGCCTGGACCTGCACAAGAGCACCGTCTACCGTCTGCTTCAGGCGCTGAAGGAGCGGGGATACATCGACAAGAGCGCCCAGGGAAGCTACCGCCTGGGCATGGAGTTCATCGAGCTCAGCAGCCTCTACCTGAACAACCTCGAGCTGAAGACCGAGGCGCAGCCAATCCTGCGGGAGCTTTCCTCCCTTTCAGGCAACACCGCCTTCCTGGCCACCCTCCAGGAGAGCGAGGTCGTGTACATCGACAAGATGGAAACCCATAACAGTCTGCGTAAATACTCGATCATCGGTCAGAGGGCTCCTCTGTACTGCACCGCCCTCGGCAAGTCGATGCTTACGGGAAAGACCGAAGAGCAGATACGGAGCCTGTATCAGGAGCGGGAGCTGCAGGCTTTCACTGAGAGAACGATCAAGAGCGTGGATGCTCTGGTAGAGGAAATCGAAACAATCCGGCGGAGGGGCTGGAGCCTGGATGACGAGGAGTACGAGCAGGGGCTTCGCTGCATCGGTGCGCCGATCCGGGACTACCGGGACGAAGTGATCGCCGCGGTCAGCACTTCCGGCTATGCCTCGGTCATCACCCGGGAACGGGTCGAGGAGGTCGCCGGCTACGTGGTAAAGGCCGCCCGGGACATCTCCCAGCGGATGGGCTATCGCGGCCAATAGAGGTCGCTTTCTCTCTCGAGACTATTCATCTGCATTTCTTTTTGAGAGGCATGGGTAGAAACTGCTTTCTTGTGACAGGTGCTCAAGGCTGTATCGGGAGTTGGGTGATCAAGAAGCTGTTGGAGAATGGAGCTGTTTCTCATGTGATACATCTGGCGGGAC
>CAZPQC010000017.1:0-1389 GCA_964588525.1 uncultured Spirochaetaceae bacterium | reverse complement strand
ATCAAGAAGCTGTTGGAGAATGGAGCTGTTTCTCATGTGATACATCTGGCGGGACTTCAAACACCCGAGTGCAGGGAAAAACCGATCCTCGGAGCCGCCGTCGACGTGGTCGGCACACTTACGGTCTTCGAAGCGATAAAGGCATGCAAGGATCGGGTAAAATGCTTGGTCTACGCCTCCTCGGGAGCGGTTCTGGGTACGGATGAGGATTACGGTACTCATCCCATCGGGGATGAGGCTCCGCGAATCCCCGGCACCCTCTACGGCGTGTTCAAGGTGACGAACGAGGAGTGTGCTCGGATCTATTGGCAGGATGAAGGGATCCGGAGCGTCGGCTTGAGGCCCCCGGTGGTATACGGCGTCGGTCGGGACAGAGGATTGACGGCGGGGACGACGCTGGCGATCAAAGCGGCGATGCTCGGGCAGACCTATGAAATCGGATTTAGAGGTGTGGCGAACATGGAGTATGCCGACGACGTTGCCAATTCTTTCATTGCCTGCGCCCTGAAGGCACCCGAAGGTGCGCCCTCCTACAACATGCGCGGAGAGGTTCTCGAGGTGGACGATATGATCTCCGTGATCGAAGAGATCTTCCCGTTATCGAAGGGTAAGATCGGTTGCGCGAAGCAGAGAAATATAATGGCTAACGATGTAACGGATGCGGGACTCCAGGCGCTGATCGGACCCTTTCATCCGCTGAGTTATGAGGAAGGGGCAAAGCGCACCGCGGATCTCTTTCGGACGCTTCTTGGAGAAGGACGGCTTTAGGCAGGGCCAGAGAGCCTTATTCGAGCGGATAAACCCCTGCTTTTCTAGCTGTATCGAATACGGCACGTATTTTTTCCGGGCTGACATCGGACTGTATGTTGTGAATCGTGGCAAAAACGTAGCCTCCTCCCGGACCGAAAAGACGGACTCTCTCTTCCACCTCTTTTCTAACCTCCTCGACTGATCCGAATGGAAGAGTGGTCTGGGTTTCAACTCCCCCGCCCCAAAAGGACAGTCTATCCCCGTACCGTTTCTTGAGCTTTTCCGGTTCCATGCCCCTTGCCCCCGTCTGAACGGGATTGAGTATCTCTATCCCGATTTCTATCAAATCATCCATTATCTCGCTGATTGCACCGTCGCAATGGAGAAAGACTTTTGCGTCGCACCGTTGCCGCACATAGGATATCCAGGCGGCCATTCGCGGCTTTAAAAAGGCCCGAAAGACATCCGGGGAGATGAGCAGGCTGTCCTGCGCCCCCAAATCATCGTTCATCTGAATGGCGCTGATATACGGGCCGGCTAAAGGAAGAAATCTGTCTAAGGTCGAAAGATGATGCTCGAGAACTCTGTCCAGCCAGTGGTGCATCAGATCAGGTTTAAGTATGAAGTTCATGAGCAAGG
>CAZPQC010000016.1:39839-44975 GCA_964588525.1 uncultured Spirochaetaceae bacterium | reverse complement strand
CACGGACAGGGCACCCATGGTGCGGCCGTGAAAGCTGCCGCTGAAGCTGAGCAGCTTGTGATGACCCTCCCCCTTTGTGCGCAGAGCGTACAGGCGGGCGTATTTCAGAGCCGTTTCGTTGGCTTCCGAGCCGCTGTTGAGAAACTGCACGGCCTGGAATTCGCTGCCTTCGGACGCCCCGCCCGCCTCACCCGCGCCCCGGACCTCCCGCACTCCCCGTGCTATCATCTTGGTGGCCAGTTCCAGGGCCGGTTCGGTGATGTAGAGGTTGGAGATATGAACGAGCTTCTTCATCTGCCGGTAGGCGATATCGGCCATATCTTCCCTGCCGTACCCCAGGGCGTTGACCGCGATTCCACCGGTGAAGTCCAGGTAGCGTCGGCCGGAGGCATCCTCCAGCCAGACCCCGTCTCCCCTGCTTATCATCAGCAGCTCCGGGGAAAAGCAGTTGGGAAGCGGGTGATCCTTGATCAAAGCCGTTTTATTGCTCATACGATTGCTCCTTCGCTCTTCTAAAGATGAAAACAGGTACCCATTCCGCCCTCCAGCAGAGCCCGCAGAGATCCCCGGCCGCAGTACTGGCCGATGATCACCTGGCCGACACCGTGCTTGAGGGCTTCCACGGCCGAGGTGGCCTTGGGAATCATGCCGCCGCTGATGACGCCGGAGGCTATCTCCCTGCGTACCTCATCCCGGTTCAGGCTCTTCAGCACCTGGTCTTCCTTCAACACTCCGGGGATGTCGGAGATGAAGACCAGGCTTCGGCTGTGGAGGGCGCCGGCAACCTCAAAGGCGACACTGTCGGCGTTGATGTTGACCCCGACGCCTTTGTTATCCATCGAAGTCGAGGACAGAACCGGGAGAAAACCGGCTGCAAACAGCGCCGTCAGCAGGCGGGGGTCTACCTCGGCAACGTTTCCCGTACGGGTCTCCCTGCCGTCGATCTTGCCGAGGACGCGGCCGCTGAAGGTCGCTCCGTCGGCGCCGCACAGCCCGACCGCGGGCAGTCCCCGGGATTGGAAGAATCGAACCAGGCGCTTGTTCACCTTTCCCGCCAGAATCATCTCCACCACGTCCATCTCTTCACTCAAGGTGATGCGGATGCCTTCGTGGAAACGGGGTTCGAAGCCGAGCCGTTTGCTGATGCGGCTGACCTCCGCACCCCCGCCGTGCACGATCAGCGGGTGGTGATCCGCCATCAGGTCTTCGAGATCCGCGGCGAAGGGACGCAGCTGTTCGTTGTCTTCGGCGCTCTTGCCGCCGATCTTTATGGTGATCACCGGCTTTGTCGGTTTCGGAGTGCTCACGGGTGTCTTGCGCTCTTCAGATCTCCCCGGACAGAGACAGGCCGCTGGTCTCGGGGAACCCCAGCCGGATATTCATGTTCTGGATCGCCTGGCCGGATGCCCCTTTCATCAGATTATCGAGAGCCGAAAAAAGCATCAGGGTCCGACCCTCGATCTGCCAGCCGATGTCGCAGCGGTTCGACCCGCGCACTTCGGCGGTCTGGGGCATGGTTCCGCCCCTCAATCTGATGCAGGGTGCCTGGCTGTAGGCGGCCTGAAAAACGGCTGCAATTTCCGCCTCGGTCGCGCGGCGGGACAGCGGAACCATTATCGTGGAGCTCATCCCCTTCCGCAGGGGCGCCAGGTGGGGTACGAACAGAATCGAGGCTTCCGGCACCTCGGCTCTGAGCTGCTCCTCCATCTCCGAAACATGGCGGTGGCGCTTTCCCGGGGCGTAGGCGCAGGCGTTTTCGCTGCGTTCGCAGAACAAGTACTCGGTTTTGAGTTTTCGTCCCGCCCCGGAGATCCCGGAGATCGAGCAAACCTGGATCTCCCCGCCGATCAGGCCCTCCCGGGCGATCGGCAGCAGGGGCAGCAGTACCGAGGTGGGATAGCAGCCGGGGTTGGCGATCAGATCGGCGCGGCGGATCGCCGGTCCGTGCCACTCCGGCAATCCGTACACCGCCTGCTCCAGCAGATCCGCCCTCGGCGGCGGCGAACCGTAGGCCGCCTGAAAGATTTGCGGATCTTTCAGGCGAAAATCGGCGGACAGGTCGATGATTACGGATTTGTCGAGAAAGGGGGCGCAGAGACGGGCCGATTCCAGGTGGGGCAGCGCGGAAAACACCACCTCCGGGTCCCGTTCCCGTGCCGCTTCCAGCTCAAGCAAGGTTCCGCCGTCGGGAATCTTTTGTTGCGGATCTTGAAATCCCGGATCCACCTCGGAGAGCTTCCGGCCCGCTTTCGAAGAGGATACGGGGAGGAGCTGATCGACCTCGGGATGCTCGGCCAGCAGCCGGGCCAGAAGCATTCCGGTGTAGCCGGTGGTCCCCAGAATGGCCGCTTTCATCCCATTTCCTCTTCCAGACCGGGAATGCGCTCCTGCAGAGCTTTGAACAGCCGGCTGCGGGACACGCCGTCCCTGGGAATGAGCAGAATGGTATCGTCCCCGGCGATGGTTCCCAGAACTTCCCGGATGTTCAGGTTGTCGATGGCAAAGGCCACGGTAGAGGCGTGCCCAGGAAGGGTCTTCACCACCCCCTGGCTGCCCGAGAACTCGATGGAGATGAAACCTCTGCGGAAATCCTCCACAAGACTCTTGTCCGATCCCACCTTGCTGGCCGAATCGGAGAAGGTATAGATATAACCACCCTTGCCGTCCGGAATCTTGCCGACCTTCAGGTATTTGAGATCCCGGGACAGAGTCGCCTGGGTGACTTTGAAGCCCTCCTCCGAGAGGAAGCTGAGCAGCACCTCCTGGCTTTTGATCTGCCTGGTTTCAATGATGTGCCGCAATCGGGCGAGGCGTACGGACCGCTCCATAATCGTTGTCCTGCATGTTTATAATATCAAACTGTATATTTTTACAATAATATGAGAAGAAATACAAGGTTATTTTTGCCGCTCCGTTTCAGCTGCTGTCAGCAATTCGCCGACTTGTCGCACTCGCCGTCCTAGGGTACCTTGTAGCCATGGAGCAGGAAACCCAGCTGCTGAAGAGCCTCGGCTTCCCGGATCTTCGCTTCCACAGCGCCTTCAACCATTTCGACTTCAAACGTTCCGGCCGCCGGATCCTGGTGATCGGCCCCATGGGCTCGGGAAAAACCGAGTACAGCGCCCGGGTGTGGCGGGACTCCCAGGTCGCTCAGAAAAAGACCGGATCGGTCCAGCAGATGACCACCGCCGCCGGAGCGGACCGCCGCAGGGTGTTTTTCATACGTTCGATGCTGGACAAGGAACGTTTTCCCGGCTATCCGGCCGACGCGCTGCCCTACCGCAACGGGTACGAACGCTGCGGGGAATACACCGCGGACATCCGGGATTCCTTCGAGCTGGAAGCGGTCATCACCCGGCATCCGGAGGTAGGCACCTGGATCATAGACGAAGCCGCCTTCTACGAGGAGCGTTTGGCCTACGTTGTTGAAAACGACTCGCGCCTGCGGGGTACGGTGTTCATCTTTCCCTCCCTGATCCTCAACTTCCGCAGGGAGATCTTCAATGCCACCGCCCGTCTGCTCTTGGAAACGGCCACAGATATCTTCCCCCTCACCGCCTACTGCGAGCATGCCGAGTGTCTGGAGGACTCTCTCAACACCTACCGCTACTACCTGGTGGACGGGCAGGAGTGCCCGGCGCTGTACTTCGATCCCCTGATCATCGTGGGGGGAGATCAGAAAAAAAACGATACCCGGGAGCCCAACTACTGTACCCGCTGCGATGTGCATCACTACCTGCCGGCCAAGGAGTATACCTACCTGATCCTCAAACCCCTGGGAGAGAAAGCCGCCGCCGGAGATCTCGAGCCCCTGCGCACCGAGCTGGCGCTGATCCGGGGTGATACGGAGCCGTCCGAACTCCATCGGCACATGCGGGAACGCTACCTCGACGTGGAGGAACCGAAGCCGGTCATGATGAACGCTCTGAAAGTTGCCTGCATCGCGGAAAAGGCATTGAGCTTTCTCTACACCGAGCAGAACCTGGTGTCCCGGCAGCAGGTGATCGAGCTGGTAGACACCCTCGGGCTGGACCGGGAGTACCTCGAGAGGCGCCTGCGGGACAACGGCCGGGTCCTCTAAAACAAATGACGACCAGATACGTCCGGAACGACAGGAAAACTCGAAACTCAGCCGCGCTCCGGCGAGCAGCCCTCGGTATCCTGGTGCCCTGCGTGCTTTTATTGCTCCTGCTCTCCTGCACGGGGGAACCCCCGGAGATTTTGCGGGTGTTTTGGCAGCTGAACCTGAACCAGGATCTGGAACAGAACCTTACCTACCAATCCCTGAGCCTGTTTGTAAAACCCAATGATCCGGACGGCTTCGAGGACATCGAAGATCTGTACCTCATCAACGACGAACAGGAGCTGTTCTGGCGTTTGGACGGGGAGACCTGGGCTCAATCCGGCTCGGATCAGGATATATGGATCGGCAGCAACTCCCTGAAAATGCCCGACGGCGCTTCTTTTCCCGCCGGGGAGTACCGCATTCTTCTGCGCGATGTCGGTGGGGATTCCGCGGAACAGACGATCCGCCTCCAGCTCGTCTCTTCGAAACAAGCGAGGACATACCTTCCCCGCGTAACCGTCGGAGACGGGGAGATTCGGGTGTCCGGTGAAGCCACGGCGTACCAGTTGTGGGTTTACGATACCGGCGGGCGCTATATCGCGTCTTTTCCTATCTCAAAAAATCCGCTCACGATTCGGGCCGTTACCAGCTCCCAACCTGCACTGCGGGAGGGTTTCAGCTTCAAGGTATACGGCGTGACAGAGGACCGAAACCTGGGCGTGAGCTCGGGTCCCTACTACGTCAAACCCTGAAGCCGCTCAGTATAATAGCTCGGGCATTCGCGGTCAGGTCGACTGGCGGGTGGCTTTTTCCTTCACTTCCAGAGTATGTATTTCTGCGTCTACCTTTTTAATCTCCGTAACTAGAGCATCCAGAGCATCCTGGTCGCTCTTCGACGGCGTCTTCTTCTTCTGCCCCTGATAGTACTTCTCCCCGAGATCAGCCAGGAGTTTCTGCCGTTTTCGCATATCTGCGCCGATGCTGGCCTTGATCCCGAGAATACGGGCGGATTTGCGGGTGGCCCGGGCGGTGGACTTGAAAATCGCACTCAATCCTCTGCCCGCCTTCTC